>JANNDL010000243.1:0-34119 GCA_031387665.1 Chamaesiphon sp. OTE_75_metabat_95
CAACGACTCCGCTCAACCCTCGGTGGTTGAGCGAAGTCGTTGGCAAAGCCTACCGTAGGTAAAACCACAACCAGGGGTAGATTTATTGCTGGGAATCACCCTAGTACTGAGCGGCATAAATAGGGTGGGTGTTCACTTCGACTTCGCTCAGTGAGCGGAGCCGAATTGAGCGGTGGAAAAGCAAGGGGAAACTTCCGCCGTCTAGTACTAGTAGTCGCCGGAGACGAGCGAAAGAAATTGTAGGCTCATTTCCGCCCCCTAGTAGTAGTTTAGAGTTTTGTAGCTATTAATACAGTTAAAAATATTATTTTGATTAACAACTAGTTGTTAATCCATCCTCTATTATGAAGATAGCCATAAACTTTGGTATATTACCTTACTAAAATAAATACTTCCTATACAGCTTAGAAAAGTGAGAGATCTCAACCCTCACTTTTAGGCAGATTGTTTTTAGGATGGAGTTTGAGTCCACTCTAGAAACCCAGCTATCAACTATCAATTATCAATTATTTAATCTTCCGTGGAATTAGAGCGAGCAGAGGCGATCGTCAAGGAAATATTGTCTCCAAAATATCTAAGTATCCCGCAACAAATGGTATTTAGAGCAGCTTGGCAGGGTCAATCTTATCGCAGCCTAGCCGAGTCAGCGGGATACGATCGAAACTATCTCAAAGGAGTCGGTGCCCAAGTTTGGCGAATCTTAGCGATCGCGACCAGATCTAAAGTTACCAAAGCCAATTTCAAGCAGATATTAGAGTCATTTGCCCAGCCAGAAGATCTCCCAGAACTAGAGCCAGAACAGTCCCAATCGGGGATTGACTGGGGTGAAGCAATGGATGTTTCGGCGTTTTATGGCCGCGATCTAGAACGCAGCCAACTACGTCAGTGGATCCTGACAGATCGCTGTCGATTGGTGGCGATCTTGGGGATGGGCGGGATGGGTAAAACAACGATCTCGATCGAATTATTACGTCAGTTCCAATCGGAGGCAAATTCACAAGATCCGGCGGATCCAGCAGGATTCGATCGGATTATTTGGCGGAGTTTACTCAATGCACCACCGCTGAAAGAATTATTGCCAGAATTGATTCGGATGCTCCTGATCGAGCCAGTTGGGAGATCTACATCAAAACTTTACGAAGTCGATCCTGTTGGCGTGCAACCGATGCCGAAGAGAGCATCCCACCCTTTAAATCACCCTCACCCTAAATCCCTCTCCCTCAGGGAGAGGGACTTTGAATCCGGCTCCCATCTTCCTCAGGGAGATGGGAGCCGGATGAAGGCAGTTAACCTCCGTAAAAAAAGTGAGCTACAATTGATGCCAAAGACGGTGGAAGGTCGGATTGAATTGTTACTAGAAATTTGTCAGGAGTACCGTTGTCTAATTGTTTTAGACAACGGAGAATCAATCTTTCAATCTGGGGCGCATGTTGGTCAATATCGGACTGGCTACGCTGACTATGGCGATCTATTTCAAACTTTAGGTCGAATGAATCATCAAAGTTGTCTATTGCTAACTAGTCGCGAAAAACCGACTGAAATTAGCCAATTAGAAGGAGTAAATACCAAAGTCAGAACATTGGTGCTGCCAGGATTGGATCCGGCTGCGGGACAACAGATTTTTAGCGATCGAGGGTGCTTGCCGATCGAGTCAATCGCCTGGACAGAGATCGATCGCTACTGTGGCGGTAATCCACTGGCATTTCAACTGATCGCTGCAACTGTTCAAGAAGTCGCCGATGGGGATGTGAGTGAGATTTTCCCTTACTTACAAGCCAATAAATTAGGCTTTGCCGATATTCATATTCTGTTAGATCGGCAGTGGGAACGCTTAACTGTCGAAGAGCAGCAAGTCATGTACTGGCTGGCGATTGGGCGGGAACCGATGCCAATTATCGATTTGGAAGGATTGCTACATCCGGCGTGGAATCAGCAGGCTCCAGGCGATAATCAGTCGTCTAGCCGGATCAAACGCACGACTGCCAACTCATCGCTATTGACAGTTTTACAATCCCTGCGCCGCCGAAGCATTATTTCTTCAGGATCGGGACAAATCGACCAGAGTAAGCGGTACTGGTCATTACAGCCAATGGTGATGGAATATGTGACCAGCCGATTTGTCGATCGAGTTTGTACCGAAATCGAGGCCCAGCAGCCGTTCTTACTCAATACCCATCCGATCTCCCAAGCCAATGCCAAGGAGTACCTGCGCCAAGCTCAATTGCGGTTGATCGTTCAACCTGCGATCGACAGGCTCCGCAGCAATATTGGCAATCCTCAGCAAATCGGCACCCATCTGCGGTTAATCCTGGCAAAATGGCAAAGTGCCAATTCCCGTCAACCTGGTTATCTCGCTGGTAACTTGCTCAATTTCCTCACTTATCTCAAGCTAGATCTGACCAATTTGGATTGTTCAGAGTTAGTAATTCAGCAAGCTTATTTGGTCGGAATTGAATTAGCTCAGGTCAATTTTGCCAACGCCCAAATCGTTGACTGTGCCTTTACCCAGACGTTTAGTAGTATTTTAGCTGTTGCCTATAGCCCAGATGGTAAAACTCTTGCCGCCAGCGACAGTAGCGGTGAAATTCGCTTATGGTGCGTGCGGGACGGACAATGTTTGTTGACTTGTTCGGGTCATACCAATTGGGTGCGGGCGATTAAATTTAGTCCCGATGGGCGGTATCTAGCGAGTTCTAGTGACGATCGTACACTCAAAATCTGGGACTTGCAGGAAGGGATCTGTCTCCAAACCCTCGGTGATGGGATTCATAGTCTCGGCTTTAGTTTCAGCCCCGATGGTCGCTATATTGCCAGTGGCAGTGTCAATCATGTTATCTACTATTGGCATCTTCAGACGGGCACCTGCATTCGCGAATTTAACGGACATCAAGATTGGTCGATCGATGTCAAGTTTCACCCCCAAGGACATCAAATCATCAGTGGTGGCGCGGATCGGACTGTGCGAATCTGGGATGTGGCAACTGGTGAGTGCGATCGAATCTTGCTCGGTCATGAAAATTGGGTGACGACGGTTGATTGTGCTGCTGACGGGAATACGATCTTGAGTGGGAGTTTGGATGGGAGTTTGCGGTTGTGGGAGGTGGGAGCGGGGAGTTCGGAGCGGGGGAGCGATCCAGATTCAGGCTGTCGGTTGGTGGTGAGGGGACATGGGGATGAGATTTGGTCGGCGGCATTTAGTCCCGATGGGAGGCATTTTGCTAGTGCGGGGGTTGGTGGATTGTTGCGAATTTGGCGGACGAGCGATGGTGATTGTCTGCACCATTTAGAGGGACATAGCAAACGCTTGTGGTCGGTAGCATTTCATCCCGACGGTCACTGTTTAGCTAGTGGTGGCGAAGATCAAATGATTCGATTTTGGCAAATCGAGGATGGGAAATGCTTACAGGCACTCAATGGCTATACAAATTGGTTTCGATCGATCGCCTGGAGTCCAGATGGGCAAAGGTTAATCACCGCTAGTCGCGATGCTCAACTTCGAGTTTGGTCACTGCATTCTGAGCACTGTCTTCAGTCCTTGTCGGGCCATACAAAATCCACGCTCACAGTTGCCTACGATCCGCAGGGACTGACTTTTGCGAGTGGTAGTGACGACTGGACGATTAGAATCTGGGATGCTCAAACCCTCACCTGTAGTCAGATTCTGCGGGGACATACAGGCGGGATTCTAGCCTTAGTTTACAGTCCAGATGGCAAATATTTAGTCAGTGCTGGTAGCGATCTGAGTATTCGGATCTGGGATACCCAACGATGGCGATGCATCAGTGTCAAAAATGGACATACCGATCGAATTGGCGGTTTAGCTTATCATCCCCACCTCGATCTGATTGCTAGTGCGGGTGAAGATTGTACCGTCAGAATTTGGGATCTTCAGGCGCAGGCCCCGATTAGTATTCTATCCCAACATACCAGTCGGGCGATCTCCGTCGCTTTCGATCCGCGTGGCACTATTCTTGCCAGCGGCGGTATTGATAGTCAAATTTTACTGTGGAATATCGAGACGGGATCGATCGCTCACACTCTCTCTGGACATTCCGGCTGGATTCTATCTCTTGCCTATAGTCCCGATGGTCAGTGGTTATTTAGCGGTGCTTCTGACGATACGATCAAGGTCTGGTCGATGTCAACCGGACTCTGTGTTGATACCCTAGTCGGTCATCAAAGTTGGGTGTGGTCAGTGGCGGTGAGTCGTTGCGGTGCTTTTCTCGCCAGTGCTAGTGAAGATGAAACCATCCGCATCTGGGATCTAGCCGATGGGCGGATTGCCTCTATCCGCCGCGCTTGTCGCCCGTATGAAGGGATGAATATTCGCGGTGTCCAAGGGTTGACCAAGGCTCAGGTTGATGGGCTGAAGGTGTTGGGGGCGAGGGGGTAGCAATCTGGTGCGTTACGCTAGCGCGGTAACACACCCTACGACCCATCTATTGCGAAACCACTAAACCACTAAACCACTAAACCACTAACTACCAATTAATCCATACGCCGACATTCTCATAATTTCGCCAGTATTGAAACCAATATTGCTCAGGGCTTCACCGTAGGCGATCATGAAATCTTCAATTAGGGCATCTTTTTCCATGCCTAATACCTTTGCGTCTTTGGAGACATTATTTAACATCTTCCAAATCAGGGGCAAATTCTGACGATTGGCGGTTTGAAGTTCGGCTTTGGAAGCTTCAAAGTTTGACTGGAGCCAGACTTCACCAAAATTGAGGTGCATGTACTCCTCTTTGACTACGCCTTCGGTAATCTTGCGGGCAAACGCATCGGCGACTGGAATGTAGATATTGTAAGCTGCGATCGCAAAACACTCAATAATCAGAGATTGAATTAGTAAACAGGTGACGGTGTTGCCTGCGGCTGAAGCAACCTGAAAATTTTCATGCAATTGAGCAAAGAATTCTTTGGCAAAAGGCATGTCTGGAGTGACCGAAAGATTGCGCGCACAGGCTTCAAACCCCTTCTTGTGACGCATTTCCATTCTGGATAACTTGACTAGATCGTCCTGGGATTCTGGCAATAATCCACCCAGGGTGATGTAGTTTTCATGCGCTTCCTGTTCGCCTTCGATCACAATCGCATTGATCCGACTGTAAGCATCTTTATAGGTCTCGCTTGCAAAGTTAAGTTCCAAAGTGGCTGCCATCTGAACCATGAGGTCGAATTCTCCTAATTGTGTCCGAATTATATTTAGTTTTACGTTAAGTCGATCGGTGACTGTATTTTCAGGTAGCGACTTACAGTTAGTGTAACGTTTTGCTAGTTAATTTAAAGATTTATAGTTAATTTCAAGCCTTACCATCTTAATCGATCTTAAACATCTTGCGATCGCCTCGCCCTATTTTTTACCGGAATTACCGCCAAACATGCCAAATATTCCTTCGCGAGGTTTTTTGGCAGCAGTCTTGGCACTAGCGGCAGGATTTGATGCTCGATCGAATTCTTGCTTGACTTGGAGGACTTTGGGGTCTTTGGGTGCGAGTTGCAGGGCTTTATTGATCGAAATTTTTGCCATAGTCATTTGTTGCTGTCGCAGATACACCATGCCCAGCAACGCATGTGCATTGGCATTATTTGGCTCAGACAGAATTACTTCTCGCAGCTCTTGGACTGCTTGAACCCAGTTTTGTCTGGTCATCCGATCTTCGGCTCTTCTCAGTGCCCCTTCGACTGAAGATGCTTTGGCGATATCGCCTGAGTTATTTTCTTTGATTGCGCCAGTTACGGGCGCAGCCGCTGCTGCTGCTACTGGTGGGGTGGATCTCACTGACTGCAACTGTTTTCGGAGCAGATACACCATATTCAGCTCGCTAATTTGATTGATTACCTGGACACTTTTCGCTAATTCTGTGTACTGTTCAGCGGCTAATTGAGTCAGTAATTGTCCGTAAATTTGCTCAAAATCGGTACCACTTTGATAAAGTTGTTGGCACAACGGATCGATAATCTGGATGCTACTGCTTTGCTCGACCAACCGTTTGGCAAGCAAATCTAGCATGATCGTCTGCTCTTGAAGTTGAGACGATTTGGATAGTTGACCATAAGCGTGGGTGACAAGCCGCGAAAACAGTTGCACGGCCAATTGTTTATCCGCATCGGTTTTCCATTTGCCACTATCGGGATGCAAGGATCTGGCAACAGCCTGGTAGCGTTCTCTGATATTTTTTTCGTCAGCATTCACACTCACGCCGATAATAGCGTGTCGATCGGTGAAGTCAAACTGAAATAATCCTCGTTCTAGTTGAAAACTCATATACTTTTGCGCGTACCAACAGGGAATCGTGGGGTTTAGATGCACCCCCCTTCTGGATTGTTCACAGACTTGTAGGTGTGCATCTTCTTTATATATTCCCCATTTCACGCTCAATATTTAGGTTTTCAGTAAAATTTTTTGGAGCGGGGAGTTCGGAGAAAATCGAGACGCTTTGCCAGTCCCCCAGTCCCCCAGTCCCCCCGTCCCCAGTCTCATCCCAGCCAAGACCAAGGCTCCACGCTCGCAACATGCAGCAGCTCCTGACTGAGTTCAGCATGAAGCTGTCCATTAGTTGCTAAAATTCTACCCGATCGAATGTCAAAAGGACTGCGATCGTAAGCAGTAACAATCCCCCCAGCGGCCTCTACAATCGCCACACCCGCCGCCAAATCCCAGGGAGATAGTCCACGCTCCCAATAGCCATCTAGTCTGCCACAGGCGACGTAAGCGAGGTCTACGGATGCTGCTCCTGCCCGCCTTACCCCTTGGGTGATGTGGGTAAGGTAGCAAAATTCTTGGTAGTTATTATCTGCTGTTTCCCGCCTGTCGTAAGCGAATCCGGTGACTAATAGACTTTGCGCCAACTTATCTACCTTCGAGATGTGAATTGGTTTGCCATTGCAAGTCGCGCCTATTCCCACCGCGCCGCAGAATAATTCCTTGTGAAAGGGATCAAAAATTGCGCCTACTGCGGGCACACCGTTGATTAATAAACCGATCGAAGCAGCGGAAAATGGATACTGATGGGCATAATTAGTCGTACCATCAAGAGGATCGATCGCCCATAGATACTCAGCATTTAGATCGCCAAATTGTCCTGACTCTTCAGCAAGAATCGAATGATCGGGAAAATGTCGCCGAATTACTTCGAGAATTACCGCCTCTGCTTGTTTATCAGCCTCTGTCACCAAATCACCTGGACGACCTTTTTCTTCGATCGATTCTAGCTTACCCCAGCAAGCTTGCAGCACTGCTCCAGCAGCTAAAGCAGCTTCTGTCGCCACCTCTAGATAAGTCGATAGTCGATCTGGTGACAGCGGGGCTAATTGAGATGGATTCATCAGCTCAGGTTAAAGGATTGAGAACATACATTTCTTATTGTAGTGATAAGCTGCGCTCAAATCTCCACGTAGATCGGAATCACCAGATGGCAGATTTTTCGGTAAAATGCTAGACAAGTAATCACTTAATCCTTAATTCGATCGCCATGACAGTCCTTAATTCGATCGCTACGAACCCAGCCACAAAGACCGAACCCAGCGATAAAATGCTGGAAGCAATGAGACATTTTTCCGAAACTTATGCGAAAAATACTGATACTTTCTTCTGTGTCGATCTTTCTGTTACTGCTGTAGTGATCAAAGGATTAGCCAAAAATAAAGAAGAATTGGGTTCACCACTATGCCCCTGTCGTCACTACGAAGACAAAGAAGCTGAAGTCAAAGCTGCCTTCTGGAATTGTCCCTGCGTCCCCATGCGCGAACGCAAAGAGTGTCACTGCATGTTGTTCTTGACTCCAGACAACGACTTTGCAGGTGAAATGCAGGATATCTCGATCGAAGAAGTCAAAGCAGTGTAGATTGCATCTAGCGATAGGACGAAATATCAGTACTAAGCGTAGATCTAGGGTACCCATGAAGCGGCGTTTTTATACGGGGGTTCCCCCCGCATAAAAAAACGACAAGACAGCGGCTCACCTTTGGACGGGTTCCCCCATACGTGTCAACTTAAGGATTCTGTAGAGGCTGAAAGTCTCATTCTCTCGTCCTAACACGATTTTTGTAGTGGCTATAACGGCGTAAGCTCGTTATCACTTTCGTTAAGTTGACACGTATGCCCTCGTGGGTACCCAAGGGTTCTAGCTTTAGTAATAGTCTGGATGTGTTCGGGCAAGGTATGCGAGAATAGACCCAGGCGAGTACTTGCCAAGTTCAACTATATTCAGCCTCAAACCCATGTCCGTTAATGAATTTGTCGGTCTAAATCGAACTATCCCAATCGACGTTATCAAGTACGATGAGCGTGGCTTAGTTCCGGCGATCGTTCAAGATTACTTAGACGGTACGGTACTGATGATGGCATGGATGAATAGCGAATCCCTGGCAAAAACGATCGCCACAGGTGAAACTTGGTTCTGGAGCCGCTCTCGTCAGGAATTCTGGCACAAGGGCGCGACTAGTGGACACATTCAATACGTCAAAGATCTCCGCTACGACTGCGACAGTGACGCGCTTCTTGTCAGCGTCGAGCAAGTCGGTGACATTGCCTGTCACACTGGCGAACGCAGTTGCTTCCACCAGCTCGATACCGCTACCAAAGCCGCACCACCTGCGGACACCCTCTCAGACTTGTATCAGACTATCTGCGACAGACGCGACAATCCTCAGGCAGGCTCATATACCCAAAGTCTATTTGCAGGTGGCGATAACAGAATTCTCAAGAAAATTGGCGAAGAAGCCGTAGAAGTCGTCATGGCTTGTAAAGACGATCAACCAACCGAAATAGCTGGAGAAGTTGCCGATCTTTTCTACCATACCCTCGTCGCACTAGCTCATCACCAAGTTAGTATTCGCGATGTCTATAAGGAACTGCAAAAAAGAAGAAAGTAATTAGTTAGATATGTAGGCTAGGTTGAAAAATGAAATCCCACACCCCAAGCTAATCGTATTCTGTCTCTGCGTCCTCTGCGCCTCTGCGGTTAAAAAATCATGCTAACAGAAATTGCTCAAAAAACTCGACTAGCTGCTCAACATTTAGCCAGTCTTTCTAGTGAATTAAAAAATCAAGCGATCGAATCAATTGCCCAATCTCTAGAGAACCATGCTGATGAAATCGTCGCGGCAAATCTAGCTGATTGTCAAGCCGCTGATGGGAAAATTGGATCGGCTTTATATTCACGCCTAAAACTAGACGCAACTAAATTAAAAGGCGCGATTCTCGGTGTAAGAGATGTCGGTAAATTAGCCGATCCAGTCGGTCAAATTCAGATCGATCGGGAATTAGATGCTGGACTGATGATGCGCCGTGTGAGCTGTCCTGTCGGGGTCTTAGGCGTAATTTTCGAGGCTCGTCCCGATGCCGTAATTCAGATCGCCAGTCTAGCAATCAAGTCAGGTAATGGCGTAATTTTAAAAGGTGGCAGTGAAGCGATTAATTCCTGTACTGTATTAGTTAAAGCGATTAAAGCCGGATTAGAAAAGTCGCAAGTTAGTCCTGATGTGATTCAAATTTTGACCACTCGATCGGAAACAACTGAACTACTCAAATTAGATCGTTATGTCGATCTGATTATCCCCCGTGGTTCTAATGAATTTGTCAAATACGTTCAGGACAATACCCGCATTCCAGTGTTGGGACATGCTGATGGTATTTGTCACTTATATATCGACAGTGATGCAGATCTAGATAAATCGATTGCGATTACGATCGATTCCAAAACTCAATATCCAGCCGCTTGCAATGCGATCGAAACTCTACTGATTCATCAATCGATCGCACCTAAATTCTTACCATTAATTGTTAATCAATTACAGTCTAACAAAGTCGAAGCTAGATTAGATGAAATTGGGCATAAACTATTAGATAATAGTACCTCGAATCTTAAACTAGCAACAGTAGATGATTGGTCAACTGAATATAGCGATTTAATTATTTCAATTAAAATAGTCTCTGACATCGACTCTGCAATTACCCACATTAATACCTATGGTTCACGCCATACGGATTGTATTGTTACCGAAGATTCTACCACTGCAAAAATGTTTATCGATCGAGTCGATGCAGCCAATGTATTTCACAATTGTTCGACCAGATTTTCAGATGGTTTTCGCTATGGCTTTGGAGCTGAAGTCGGCATCAGCACTCAAAAAATGCCACCACATGGGCCAGTAGGACTGGAAGGGTTAGTTACTTATAAATATCAAATTACTGGTGATGGGCATATTGTTAAAGATTATGCTGGAGATAACCCTAAGCCATTTACTCATCGCGATTTATAGTTACTGCGGAGATTTTACCCTTACCCTAAATCCCTCTCCCTTAGGGAGCTACCGTGTATACACAAGTCGGTTTGAGTTGATGCGTAGATCTGAATCCCCCAACCCCCTTGGAAAGGGGGCTATGATCCGGATCTTAGTCCCCCTTTTCAAGGGGGATTTAGCGGCGTTTTTATTCGGGGGTTCCCCCCAAATAAAAACGACGCAGAATAAAAAAACGACAAGACAGAAGGGCTGGGGATGAGGGCAAAATCTACGCTACTCACTAGCCCATCTTAATTTTAAACAGCAAAAACTGGGTAACTTGACGCTTACTAAAATTATTGTCACTAACCAACAATAACGTCTGACTTCCATCGGGTAGCCGCGCACCCAGAGCCATTCCTTCCAGATTATCAATATAGATATCCAACTGCTTGAGATCGAAAGCTAGCTGTTTTTGAATAGGTTGAATTGTCGTACTACCTCTAAAGCTTTCCACCTTACTCGTATCAGTAGCACCGCCCATCGCCGCTTGGAACAGCTTGACACGGAAGCCTGTCAGCCCGAAGGAGCGTTCAATCGTGAGAAAATGACCACTAGTATCAATTGCTTGAATTTCGGACAGCCCATGCTCGACTGCGCCCAATGGTGGCGGATCTAGTTGATAGAGATGTTCGCTGATAATTTCGGCTCTATCACTAAGGAGATAATGCAACCAGCGATTTTTCGCGCCTGGAATCTTTCCATCCTTGGCTACCTTTGCGACTTCTTTATCCTGCATCAAGGCTGATTCTGTTGCTGCAAATATCCTCAAGGCTTCGCCGCTGGCGGGGAGAGTACCCGTCGGGCTGAGTGTCATACTTTCAAATGCTAAATTATTTTGAAAGCCCCGCTTCCCCTCTGTGTCGGGAAGATAGCGTTCTGGAATCGGCAAAGTCTGCTTAACTTGTCCAGTTTTGAGATCGAATTCACCGATAAATGGCAGCACTTTATTGAGCCGATCTCCCTCGCTGGAGATAAATACCGAAGATTGGGGAGTTACTGCGATTGCTTCAGTGTCAACGTCTAGTTTTGGATAAGTCTTGCCTTCGGCATTTTTGAGTAGGGTGACATCGGTAATATTTACCTGCTTAAATTTAATCTGCTGGGGATTCTTGGTATCTAGATCTAGTTTGAGCGTGTAAAATCTGGCGGGTGCTCTGTCGCTGCGATCGTCCGAAATAGCATAATATAAATCTTGCTGTCGATCGTAAGTAAGCCCCGACAATCCACCCACAGGAGTATCCTTGACGCTAAATCCAGATGGAACCTGATATTCTCCAATAAAACCTATCGAGAGTTTATTAAAAATCCGGCTACTGGCTGCACTGCTGAGATCGGGACTGCAAGAAGTCAGAAACACAGCAATGCCGAATAGACACAATAAAGCTCCAAACGAAACAGTTCCAGCTAAAATCCAACCACCAATTTTCTTGCGCCAAGGCGACTGATTTCGATCTAGATTCATATCGATTTCGAGTAATAATGTCTATATAGCGATTAGTTTTATTGTAAGCTTATTGACGACAGAATGCGGATTTCAACAGTTTTATTTTTAAAAACCGCAGCCAATTCCAGTTATTAATTAAATTTATGTCTACTTTAACTGTTCCCACAAACATCAAGTTCGACGCAGCCATCGATCTTACTCAAGTATTCTTGACGCAGCTTACCAAAAATGAGTTGACTTCCTCCCAAATTCTAGATTTTGTCTCAGCCCTAATCCAAACATCTAACGGTGCTAGAGGATTTTTCGTCACTTATCTAACCATACAAGATCCGATTTGCGACGAGCCTCAACCTGAAATCATCGCCGCAATCGCCGCGCACCCATCAATCGCCACTGATTTACTTGTCAAAAATATTGCTATGTCTACCGCCCAACAACTCTATCATCAACGACGGAATGACACTGCAATGATGGCATCTTCAGCAACAGTCGCCGCACGTACAACCAAAATTATCCAAGCATTAAATCTACCGCAGATTCAAAATATGTTTCGAGAGCTAGCCAGCACAATTCAAACTGGGACTGGATCTTACACTGAATTTTTGACTCGTTGGGGGTATGATGATGAACAGAAACAATCGATCGATCGAATAGTTTCACAGCTTATTGTCTAGCAATTATTCACACCATCTGTAGATACTGTCTTGAAAGTCAAGGGGTATCGATCGAATAATTAGGGTCAAAGGGCTGTTGGGACTTTAAAATACCAAAAGCCAAATGGACTAATTTACGGATGATCGCACCAATCGCCTGCATTTTAGCCTTACCACGATCTAACAATCGATCGCTGAAAGCTTTAAGCAGAGGATTATGACGCATCGAGACTACGGCAGGCATATATAGAGCCTTACGGAGTCGAGAATTGCCAGTACAAGACAATCGAGTTTTACCATGAACGCTCGTGCCACTAGAACGCTCACAAGGAGTTAAACCAGCATGAGCAGCTAATTGACGGGCACTTTGGTAATCCTCAATCCGACCAATTTCAGCTAAAAAGACAGCAGCAGTCTGTGAGCCAATGCCAGGAATGGATACCAACAGATCGCGTTGTTGTTTTAAGTGAGGATGTTGGTCGAAATGGTCGCTAATTAATTGCTTAATCAGGGTTTGTTGTTGTTTGAGGTATTCCAAATGAGATTGGGTGAGTTCAGCTACTTTAGTGGTGGCTGTTTCCAATCGATTCTGTTCGGCTGTAACCATCTCCTGCAAAGAATCCAACCGCCGGACGAGGGCTTGTAATTCCTTGATTTCAGGGGCTGTTGGTTTCCATAATGCTGGCTTAATTGCCGCGCAAAAACGCGCAATTAGGGCGGCATCTACCGAATCAGTTTTAGTCCGCAGGAGTTCACTTTTGGCAAACCCTTTCACCCGTGCTGGATTAACAATGCTGACTTGGTATTGTGACTTGTACAGAAATTCAGCCAATGCATCTCCGTAGATGCTGGTTGCTTCCATACAGGCGTGTAGCTTCTCTACACCTTGCTGGTGCAGCCACTGCTGTAAGCAGTCAAATCCAGTGGGATCGTTAGTGAATTTTTTGGGTTTAGTTTTCTGGTCTTCGATCAGTAATACGACATGGAAGTCTTTTTTACTGATGTCTATCCCTAAGACTGTTGTTGTCATTGTTGTGGCGGCTCTCCTGTTATGATTTAAGAACTCGATAGACTATGAACTAACCTTGTAATTGCAGGCTTTTCGTTCAACCGATTGCCTAAGATACTGTCCAGCTTTGAATGTGTCTATCCTCAGTTTTGGGAAGCTCACTCTACGCAGCAGACTTGACTAGTCTAAGGGGCGGGCCAGCTTCACCGATTACTGATGTTCTCACTCTCACTTTCTACTATCTGGCGAGCGATCTAAAGCACCTGTTATGGTTTCTTTACATTGCCTCAGCTACTTGGTTTGTTTTGAGCACCCAGTATTGGCTTCTGCCTTACCAGATCGTTCGTTCGTCTGTCCCTCTAAGATACAAGGGGCGGGTTTATAAATTCAATCGCGATTTCAATAAAAATGTAATTTGAACCCGCCCTCTTTTCTATGGTTATAGAATGCGGTGCGTTACTCTCCGAGATAACACACCCTACAAAACGAAAAAAGAGGTCAATGATGACCTCTTTTTTCAATAAATTAAATTAAATATTAAAGTAATCCAGTACTAGCACCCTGTTTACCAGTAGCTAATTCAACTTTAATAATTTTGCCGCCCATTTTCATGATCCGTTGCTGCTCACGAAACCAGCTATCATAAGGTACTAACTTAGTAAAATAAGTATTTTGGAGTTCGCGCTGAGTGCGGATCCGAGTTTGACTGGGAACGCAGGCGGTGACTTTGAACATCCGCATATTAATGGTTCTCCTATTCTTATATTTAAAGGTAAACTATATCAATTTTCGCACTTTTCGGTCACTACTTAATTAGGAATGGTTGATTATGGCAACTTAAGTCGCGATAATTTAGATTCTACTAATAAATGACTAGATCACAAATTATGAAAAAATTTACTATTATAAAGATCAAAGTCTGGGAGTCAGAAGTTAATCCTAGACCTTCAAAACTCATCTGACACTAGGCTAGATAAGCTGTTGAAGAGCTAACACTCACATCCGACTTCCCAGACTCTATTGCTTCATCTACATCTCAATCGGTGGTTAAACCTATTGACTAGCCTAAACCAGAACAGATGTAGTCCAAGTAAACGCCCATTTCCTTACCAGCATCAGCACCAACTAAACTAGCGGTAACTTCTTTGATGGCTTGGATTGCTTGAACGGTTGCAGCAACAGGAACTCCCAGGGAGTTGTAAGTTTCTTTCAAACCGTTGAGGACGCGCTCATCCAAGATGGATGGATCGCCAGCTAACATTGCGTAGGTAGCATAGCGGAGGTAGTAGTCCAAGTCACGGATGCAGGCTGCATAGCGACGAGTGGTGTACATGTTACCACCTGGACGGGTGATATCCGAGTACAACAAGGACTTAGCTACAGCTTCTTTAACGATGGTTGCAGCGTTAGCAGAGATAGTACCAGCAGCACGAACGCGGAGTTCGCCAGTACCGAAGTAAGCTTTGAGTTTGTCTAACGCATTGGAGTCAAGGTATTTACCTTGAACGTCGGATGAGTTAATAACTGAAGTAATTGCGTCTTGCATTATTCTAAATTCCTTATCTAGTCTTTAGTTGCTATTTTCAAAATTCGTAACCGGATCGAAGCAGTAAAATCTAGTTCTACAACTAGCTCATTGCGCCGATGAGGTAGTCAAAGTAAGCACCAGCTTCAGCAGCGTCTTCACCAGACATCATCGCAGAAGCAGCGTCTTTCATTGCACGAACGCCACCAGCAACAGCGTCGATAGGAGTACCTAAAGATCTGTACATTTCACGCACGCCAACTACACCGATTTCTTCGATCGGAGTAACATCACCAGCAACTACACCGTAAGTAATTAGACGGAGGTAGTAATCTAAGTCGCGCAAGCAAGTTGCAGTCATTTCTTCGCCGTAAGCGTTTCCACCTGGGGAAACAACATCAGGACGTTGTTGGAACAGTTTGTCGCCTGCACCCTTCACTAGACGCTCGCGAGAGTCAGTTAGAGTTTGAGCGATCCGAAGACGGCGTTCGCCAGAAGTGACAAAACCTTTGATTCTGTCTAATTCGCCTGGGCTGAGGTAGCGAGCTTCAGCATCTGCATTGACGATCGCTTTGGTGACGATACTCATTGTGGGTTACTCCAAAAAGGTTTGTTACCAGACTTCCATTAGGCCATGAGCCATGTTGTCTGAGGTTGATTGTTGACTCTCATATCATATTTGACATACTTCCTCTTCCTACTAAGGAGAGAGGATTTCTTGACGCTTCATTGAAATGTGCTACCGAGGTAGTCTTACCTTTTCTCCACATCCGTTTAGAGTCTCCCAATGCCCTATGGCGACTTGCCTATATTCTAGCTCAAAGCCGTCCTAGTAGGAAGAGGCTTTTACCGAAATTTTTGATAAAGTTTGTCGCAAATTTAGGTGCCTTTCGCAATTATTTTGCGGCATTATGAGTGGTTTATGAGTAAATTCGTAATAGTTTGTAACGATCGGGATTGTCGGCGAGAGCCAGGACAGATCCCCGATTTTAAGTTATCCCTGGAACGGACGATCGATCCGATCGAGTGATACATTAAAGTTGAATGGCATCCGACCTGGATTTTTGCGTGGTTCAGCAGCGTAACCGATCGGTAGTACTAAGGCGATCGCAATGTCTGGATCGTTTTCAGCACCAATGACTGCTTTAACTTTATCTTCGCTCCAGCCGTTCATCATGCAGGTGGATAAACCCAAACTTTCGGCTGCTAGCATCGCATGGGTGGCAGCAATCATCGCATCTTTGATCGCATATTCCCGCGCTTTATCGCCCAATGCAACTGCAAAGTCAGGAATAGCTTTTTTGAAATAGCCAACTGTACCTTCTGTCCAGGCTCCAGTCTGTAAACCCTGTTCTAAAATTGGGGTTAAATCTCGCTCACCGCCCTTAATATCGGCGGCAAACACCAGATTTACGGGTGCTTGAAGGATTTGAGGCTGATTGAAGCAGGCAGCTCCTAGAGCGGTTCTTTGGGCTGGATCTGTGACGACGATGATTCGCCAATCTTGGATGTTGAAACTACTTGGTGCAGCGACAGTAAGTTCGATTAGTTGGCGCAGTAAGGCTGGATCGATCGGGTCTGGTTTGAAGTTTTTGATCGATCGGCGTTGTAAAATTGCGGTAGGTACGTCTAATGGCATAATTTAGGCTTTAGCTGTTAGGCTTTAGGATCGTTTCCCATCTTAGTATATTCGGCTCGATCGAATTTCCCAACTCAATATGCGCCAATCACCAGATAAATTGATTCAGTCAAGCTTTTGGCAATCGCCGACGGTGAAATTAGTGGGAATCTATGGTGGATTGAGTGCGATCGCCAGTTTGATGTTATTTCCCCTATTATGGTTGTTGAGTACGGCTCTCAAATCAGCGGATGAAAATATTTTTCAGTCGCCACCGCAGCTATTACCCAGTCATCCGACAGTTGAGAATATTATCACTGTTTGGCAAAGCAATGATTTCGGACGCTATTTATTCAATAGCAGCATAGTTGCAGTCTTGAGTGTTGGAATTAATCTAATTTTTTGCGCTCTAGCTGCATATCCACTGGCGCGGCTGGAATTCAAAGGCAAAGAAATTATCTTCTCGATTGTGGTTTCGACGATTATGATTCCATTTCAGATCGTGATGATTCCGCTGTATATCATCGCCGTTCAACTGGGATTGGTGAATAGTTATTTGGGCGTAATTTTGCCCAATCTCGCTTCGGCTTTTGGGATCTTCTTGCTCCGTGAAGCTTTTGCCTCTGTGCCCAAAGAACTTGAAGAAGCGGCTCGAATGGACGGCTGCTGGGATATTGGGATCTGGTGGAGTGTGATGTTGCCTGCGATTCGCCCTTCCCTCGTCACACTGGCAATTTTCGTATTTATTGGTGCTTGGAGTGATTTTTTGTGGCCACTAATTGTCCTTCAGAATGATACCTTGTACACACTCCCTCTGGGAGTAGCAAAGTTAGCTGAAGGTGCATTTGGATTGAATTGGCGACTGGTTGCGGCTGGCTCGGTGATTTCGATCGCACCCGTACTGATACTATTTATGTTTGTGCAGCGATATATTGTCCCTACTGCCGCTGGTAGCGGAGTCAAGGGTTGAGATGTTGGTGGCGTGGGACGAGAATTGAGAAACTATAAATTCAGAGTGCTTGGGATTTGATAACTATCAATTTCAGATTAGACCCCAAATAATAACATCACCTTTGGAGCAATCAGACACAATCCGACTAGAATTGATGCAAAAGCTGAAACCAAAACAGCACCAGCGGCACAATCTTTAGCGATTTTAGCAAGCTCGTGATAGTTTTGACCAACAGTGAGATCGACAACTGATTCGATCGCAGTGTTTAGTAATTCTAGAGTCAAAACCAGACCACTCGTAATACAAATTATTGCCATCTCCACGCTGGTTAAGCTCAACAGTGCGCCGATGGTAATTGCTAACGTGCCCATGACACAGTGAATCCGAAAGTTTCGCTGAGTGTTGAAAGCGTAAGTCACTCCAGCCGCAGCATATTTGAAACTCACTCCGATGCTGGTGGCTACGCGCCAAGCCTTAACCCGTTGCTGTTGATTGCGCTCTAATTGCTGGTTGACAGAGTTTGACACTTTGCTAGCCATATCTGGTTGGATACTCGTAGTATTTGACGATTCATCCAGTTTAATTTGCATATGTGCTTGTTCCCAGCGGGAAAATAATGATTTATTAATTAGATTTTTCACAGATATGGCTGAAAGTTTCCATGCCTGATTTTGGTAATAAAGGTTTATAGACCACTTTGAGCAAGAAAAGTTTCTTGTTGATCCAACATTATCAATAGACTTGACTCATCGGGGTGATCCCATCCCAACAAATGTAGTAGTCCATGACTAGCCAACCATGCCAACTCCTTTTTTAGAGCATACCCATGTTCAGGGGCTTGTCTAACAGCAGTATCGACAGAAATGATAATATCTCCCAAATAAAGAGATAAATTACCTGGTTCTGACTCAATTTCGGGAAAATCAACCTCCATCGCCGCAAATGACAAGACATCGGTAGACTTGTCTTGATGACGGAATTGAGCGTTCAAAGCTTGGATTTCGGTATCGGTGGTGAGGCGGAGACTTAGCTCGTAAGTATCTGCTAGCGGTAACTCTAGTCCTGGTGTCTGGAGCCAGTCTTGAAACCACGCTACCCAAGTAGATTCATCCACAGTACTGGGCTGGTAGAGATCTTGGACAGTTAATTCTAGATTCATCTAAGCGATCAAATGTAGTTATATGGAACTTTCACGCTGAGGGAATGGATTTTGTGCCTAAAACCCAAAGCCTATCTACTCAGATACGCTAGTCCAACAAATAACGCCATCAAACCAATTGCACTCAGGGTGAAGTGTTGGAGAGATTTAGCACCCTTTTTGACCATGTTCCGCATGGCGTATTTGACAAACTTGGTTTTGAGTTCTTCTGGGGTTGGTGGAATTTCAGCATCGATCGTAGGTTCGGAAATGGGGTTGTCTATGGGTATATCACTCATACTAAAGATAGGTTCGATAATTTTACTTATGTTTAACTAGCTTCATCTTACAACATGATTAATTTACTTTCCGTAACAATTTTACAAAAAGTTCTGCGGATCGACATCAATCGTCATTTTGACCAGATTAGAACATTTACTTCTAATCAACTCCCAGTCGGGTAGAATTGCAGTACCATTTGCGACGTATTTGAGCATAATTTGCCAGCGGTAGCGATTATTAACTCGCATCACTGTTGCCGGAGCAGGACCCAATACTTCATACTGTCCAGCAATTGCGGCATCGTTGAGCATTGATCCAATTTCAGTTACGGTTTGTTCGACAGCTACCGAATCGGTACTATTGAACCTGAGTAAAATCAGTCTGCCGTAAGGGGGATAGTCCAGCATCCGACGTTCTGGCAACTCAGCGGCAATAAATGCTTGATAATCGTGCTTAGTTACCGCCGCCAGGATTGGGTGATCTGGATTATAAGTTTGAATGATTACCTTTCCAGCTTCATCACCACGTCCACAGCGTCCCGCTACTTGAGTGAGCGTTTGAAAAGTGCGTTCAGCAGCTCGATAATCCGACAAATGCAATAGCCCATCAGCAGCTACCACCCCAACGAGAGTGACTTGTGGTAAGTCCAATCCCTTGGTGAGCATTTGAGTTCCGACGAGCAAATCCGCCTCGCCACGGACGAATGCGGTCAAGATCTGGCGATGTGCGCCCTTGGTACTGGTAGTATCGCTATCAAACCGGAGACAGGTAAGTTCTGGAAACTGCTGATTCAACTCTTCGACAATCTTTTGGGTACCACTGCCAAAGAACTTGAAATAAGCCGAGTCACATTCAGGACACTTGCGCGGCTGGGGTTGGCAATGATTGCAGTAGTGACAGCGGAGCAAAGCATTTTCAGCGGCTCCTGGCTGGTGATAGGACAGCGATACATCGCAGTTTGGGCACTCAGACACATAGCCACAAGCCCGACAGGAGACGAACGTACTGTGCCCGCGCCGATGGATAAACAATATTCCCTGTTGTTTATTCGCTTGCATCTGGCGCAAGGCTTGGGTGAGAGGACGACTAAAGATGCTGCGATTACCATCTTTTAGCTCTTTTCGCATGTCCACAATTTCCACAGGCGGCAGCGGGCGGGAGTGAACGCGAGTGGGGAGGGGGAGGTAGAGGGGGTGGGTGGGAGAGGGGGTGGGTGGGAGAGAGGGGGATGGAGGGATGTTAATACCTAAGCTGTTTTGACTAATGGAATTATTTATCTCTGACTCCTCATCTCCCGTGCTCCCCATCTCCCACGCTCCCATGCTCCCATGCCCCCCATCTCCCACGCTCCCACGCTCCCACGCTCCCACACTCACCCAACTCTCCAAAGAAGGAGTCGCCGAGCCGAGAATCAGCGGGCAGGATTCCAATTCGGCTCGCCATTTGGCGATGTCGCGGGTTTGATAGGTAGGGGCGGGTTGGTCTTGTTTGAAACTGGAATCGTGTTCTTCGTCGAGTATAATTAAGCCTAAATTGGGTAATGGTGCGAATATTGCCGATCGAGTGCCGATGATAATTTGGCTAGTTTCAGTTAGCATTTGTCGCCAGGTATCGTAGCGTTCGCCATCGCTGAGGGCACTGTGATAAACACATACTTTATCCCCAAATCTCGATCGAAACCTGTCGGTTAGTTGGGGTGTTAATCCAATTTCAGGTACGAGGACTAATACTGATTTATGTTGTGCTAAGATTTGCTCGATCGATTGCAGGTATACTTCGGTTTTGCCGGAGCCAGTCACGCCATGCAAGAGGACTTGGGCAAATCCTGAGACTTGATTAATTCCTGCTAGTGCCACAGATTGATCTGGTGTTAGTACCTTGGCTGACTCCTGCTGAAAAATACCTAGTTCTTGCTCAAACCTGAGCTTCTCTTTATTGACAATTGCAATATATCCTTTGTCTACGATTGCTTTGAGGATTGAGGAACTTTTTGTATCAATTAGCCTTAGTAAGTCAGATTGCCATAATTCACCATGATGTTGTTTTAAGACTGCTAAGATTGATTTTTGGCGATCGTTTAAATCATGCCCAAATAGATCGGAGATTAAGATTACTGCTTTTTGCAATTTAGGCTTTTGATTTTTGCCTGATTCTAAGTAAGACACAACTAACTTTCGATCGAGTAGTTCTTGCAAGCCTCTTTTGGCTTGAGGAATCTGTTTTTGGATATGTTGCCAGCTATAATTTTTATCTGACTGGGAGTTTAATAAATTCAATAATTCCCTAGCAATACTGCTCAAGGAAATCTCTGGATTTGACGCTGTGCCAATAGCCCTAATCCGGCGATGCGATCGACTTAATAATCCAGGCGGTAAAGCAACCTTAACCACTTGAATTAGTGGGGTATAATAGTATGCGGCAATCTGTTCCAACCATTGCCAATAATTAGCCTTGAATAATCCTGATGCTACCACATCGTCGATATCTTTGATTTTGTCGATCGAGCAACCTTCAGGTAATTTGTCTACTAACTTAATCGCAATCCCCCCAACTATTTGATTCCCAAATGGTACACTGAGAATATCACCAATTCTAATCGTTAATCGTTCAGGTATATTGTAAGTAAATAGACCTTGAATCGTTGGACAGTCTACTAATACTTCTACTAATCCATGTGCTGCGGTGCCGACAGCATATCCAGTAATCGGTTCCGCGACGATTGCGAGTGCAGTGGATGATTCAGAATTCAACATTAACTACTCTGACTGAATGATCGGTATTAGGTTTGATAAAATAGATTAAATAACGGTAGATGAAACACTTATTATTGAACAGATTTCAAGGAGCATTACTCGGTGGCAATGCTACCTATATTAGTTCTTATCAAATCGCTCCCAATCAACTAATTATTGATACGACTCCAGCCTTGAGAATTGGAATCAGTAGTTTAATCGATCGAAATCGATTCGTTGTTCAAGATTGGACAAAAAACATAACTATAGACGGTGCTAATCCAGATCGAGCGGTTGTAGCTATGCTGCCATTAATGTTATTTTTTCATGACGATCAAATCAAGCTGCGCGAGATTTTAATCGAGGTTAGCCATGCCTGGGGATTAGACTGGGAAACATGTTCTAGTGCAATTGCCATCGGGTATATTATATCTCGATCGCTCACCGAATCTTTCGACGCTGAGACAATTATCTCCCAACTGTTAGATGAGATGAATAATCTCCATCCACTGCTATTTCAATCACTGGGCACAATTGCCGAATTATTAGAACAGCCCAGTAGTTTGCACCAAATCACCCAGCGACTGACTACCACGCACCCGATGATTACCCCGACAACATTGGCGATTTATTGCACTCTATCCACCCCAGAAGATTTTAGTGTAGCAACTCGTCGTGCCTATCATACCAAGAATAGATCGTCACTTACCTGCGCTCTGACAGGGATGCTTTCAGGTGCTCAAAATAGTCTCACAGGTATTCCCCTCAATGGCTATCTAGCAACACAAGATCGAGTGGAGTGGCTGTCAGCAGCAGAAAATTTACTCAATGCTTGGGCGGGAGTCTATCACAACTACAGTAGTCAATCTACGGCTACTTATCCGCTGTCTGTCGCATCACCGAGGGTAATGCAACGGCGGAATTAGTGAAACTTCAATCAGGATTTAAGGATTTTAGGATGGGCAGGATTGAGTTATCTTTACTAGCTCTTCCCCCGCTCAGTTCGACTCCGCTCACTGAGCGAAGACGTTCGCGTTGGCGACAGCCTGCCGTTAGGCACAGCGTTTGCCTTCGCAAAAGTGAACTCCCAGCTCCCAACTCCCAACTCCCAACTCCTACAGCTTCTCGTGAGTATAGGCATGTTGCTTGACGTTATCATCTTTGGTGACAACTCGATCGGCGTTGAGTACCCGTTTTCGCTCGGTGGAATAGTTGAAACTAGTATAGCTATCACCTAGCGGAATGTGGGCTGCGGCTTCAGGGCGGCGTTTGTAGGTACGGGCGGTGGCGATACAGCGATAGGCAAATTCGTTGCCCAATTGATAATTAGCGGGGAAATGAGCCGGAATTTGGGGATCGGCTCCATTGAGTAGGGTGCCGAGGGTGGTGGCGGTGGCGATTTCGTATGACGTGGGAATACCTTTGAGCAAAGCTTCCAACGCTGAGGAAGGGATTGGTTCGACTACCTTGAGTTCTTGAACGCCATCATCATCGCGGAAGAAGCAGGTAGCCACACCGATAACCACATAGTCATCAGCGTTAAGATCGGGAGCATCGGCAAGGGTATTAAAAGTTGTCATAAGATTTTATTTAGTTATGCTGAAATTGGACTTGTCATTTTATCTATCCACATTAGATCCTAGCAACTTAACTAGAATTGGTAGATCCTCGTTAGACTACTTATTATTGTGTCGATTCGCCAGGGGGGAGACTACGCCAACGGACAATACTTGTCTGTAGCTTGTGTATCTACAGCTCCGATCTTTGCCCCCAGGCTATTTCAACGATTTTTGATCGAGATCACCTGCTCTTTAACAAGAAGCAATTCTCTAAATCCCCAAACCATCCAGCCCAATTCTCAATTAATTTAATACTACACATCCACTGATTCACCATACATGGAAGCTTTTAGCCCTACTCCACCAAACTGGACAGAACGTGCAACTCACGCCCAAGAATTTTGTTGCCCCAATTGTCGCTCTGGCTCTACCGCCGCCACCGCAGCCTGGATCAATCGCCGCTCACCAGTATTACTCGAAAATCGCAAGCGCAAATGGCAAGAATTTTATAACTGTGAGTGTGGCACCGCCTGGTGGGGCTGGAGTGATGAACGCACCCCTAATGAATTTGCAGATCGAGTTCCCTATAATGGTACTGACAGCGATCCTGATTTTGATAGCTTTTTTGGTTACTTTTAAATTAGTGCATAGTGGATGGTGAATAGTGAATAGCGGATTAATAGTTTTCTCCCACACTCCCCATCCCTCCGCCCACATGCCCCACATCTTCCACCCCCTCTCAAAATGAATTGGCAAGAAATTTCCGGTAACTGGGTTTACATTCCGCGTCAGCCTCGTGCAGTCGTCCATTTTTTGGGTGGTGCATTTGTGGCGGCGGCTCCACATATTACTTATCGATTGCTGCTGGAAGATTTGGCGCAGCAAGGGTATGCGATTGTGGCGACACCGTTTATCAATACCTTCGATCATCGATCGATCGCTAGTGATGTCTACAATAGTTTTGAGGATACCCTAGAGCTACTGCAAGATCGGCGATATTTGCCCGCAGGTGATTTGCCAGTCTATGGGGTAGGGCACAGCATGGGCTGCAAGCTGCAACTGATGATTGGCAGTATGTACGATGTCAAGCGTGCGGGAAATATTTTGATCTCATTCAATAACTTCTCGGCTCGTGATGCTGTGCCGCTGATGGGGCAGATGCCCGCCGAAATCAATCTAGAATTTTCGCCCAGCCCTCAGGAAACCCTCGATCTGATTGCTGATTATTATGATGTGCGGCGCAACTTAATTGTTAAGTTTAGTAACGATACGATCGATCAATCCTACACTCTAGGTCAAACTCTCAAAAGTATCGACCCCAAGATGGTTTCGACCCAAATCATCAATGGTAGTCATCTAACGCCCCTGGGACAGGATTTTCAAGTCCAACTCACGCCCCAATTTTTCACTCCGTTTGATGTTATCGGGCAATGGATCAAGCAAGAAGTGCATCGGGACTTGCATCAGCTCAAGCGTGAGATGTTGAACTGGCTCGATCCTGTCGCGAGTAGATCGTAAATTCACCCTACGTGGAAACATGACGCATAGAATTGTCGTCACGGGTGTTATTGTCAAAAATATTTATTAACTACCGCATGATTAAACCGTTGGTTTTACTCTCCTTGAATCTAGGTATTGCCTTAGGATTCAATCAGCAAGCACCCCTGAGGTTGACGGCTGAACCTGCTGCAAATATCCAAGCCAACCAGAGTACTGCCAGCTATGAGGCAAGTCCGGTGGGATTTGACGATCAACTGTGGGGCAAGACTGGTGATAAGGCGGCGATGCTAAAATCGATCGACAATAGCCTTCGCTATCTAGAAACACCAGCAGCTACTAGAGCATATCAGAACTATGCCGTGCAGGGAATTAGTCGCGATCGAGTTCAACGTTCCCTCGTTAGATTTCGCCAGCTAGTCACCACCAATAATTCTGCCGCAGATCTTCAAGCAGCGGTGAAAAAAGAATTTGACTTTTATCAATCAGTTGGCAAAGATAATAAAGGCACCGTCACATTCACGGGCTACTACGAACCAATTTATAAGGCTAGTCGGAAGCAGACGGCTGAATATAAGTACCCAATCTATAAATTACCTGCTGACTTTGCCAGTTGGAAAGATCCGCAGCTCGAACGGGTGATGCTAGAGGGCACAGACGGTCTGCAAGGCGCGACAGGGCCACTTGCTGGAAATGAAATGTTTTGGATGAAAGATCGGTTTGAGGTCATCCTCGTGCAGATTCAGGGTTCGGCGGAATTAAATCTCACCGATGGCAGTAAAACCACCGTCGGATTCGCTGGTGGCACCAATTTTGCCTACAGCAGTATCGGGAAAGAACTCGCCAAAGACGGCAAAGTCACCCCTAGCCAGCTCACACTCCCTGGCATCATCGGTTATTTCCGAGATAATCCCAAGGAATTGGATGTATATATCCCCCGTTACAAACGCTTTATCTTCATGAAGGAAACCTTCAATGGCGCGGCAATGGGTAGTATTAATGTCCCAGTTACACCCGATCGATCAATTGCTACAGACAAGTCGATGATGCCTCCAGGCGCACTGGCTCTGGTTCACACCCAACTACCCTACGCCAATGGTCGATCGATCCAACAAAAATTGGTCAGTCGCTATGTCTTGGATCAAGATACTGGCAGTGCGATTACTGGCCCTGGACGAGTAGACTACTTTATGGGCACGGGTAAAATCGCCGGAGATCGCGCTGGTGTCACAGGTGGTCCTGGGTATCTTTACTATTTGTTGTTGAAGAGCTAGGGGTTTAATTGGTAGTTGATAGTTGATACTTCTCTTCGAGACGCTACGCGAACGGCTACGCAATGCCAAAGGCAAGGCTAACGCCAACAGTACAAGTAGTTGATAGTGGATAGTGAATATGGACGCTTGCGTCCACTCTCCCCGTCTCCAGCAATTCTAAATTCAAATTTATTCGATTTCGATCGCCAACCATAATATGCCGTAAGGGGTAGGTTCATGCCGTAGGGGCGGGTTCATGCTAGCTAGTCCAGCTTAGTACCAATCAATATCAAACAAAACCCGCCCAACCCCACCAACAACAATCGACTGTTGTTGGTGGGGTTGGGCGGGTTTTGTTCATTACGAGACTGTGCGTTGCGAGTATTTTTAGCATGAACCCGCCCCTACAGCATATGACTGGCTGAATTTGGAATTACTGCCCCGTCTCCTAACTCCCAACTTTTGATACAATAATAGATTGGACTACTCCTTTCCATCGTCAATCGTTACCTATGTCCGATCTTAGTACTAGCGCACCGTCGGTACATTCAGATGTCATCGAGTTGCAGGAAAAATTTGCTGCTGGCACCCCCAAAAATCAATTGCAAATGCTGCCGCAGCTAATAGCGGTTGGACTGCCAGGGATTGAGGTTTTAATTGAATGGCTTCAGGAGCAAATCGGCACTCAGCCGACTGTCGTTACAGGTGCTGTCTATCGAGCGTTGTATGTGAGTGAATTTCCTGCTGCGAAGGATTATCTCGATCGAGAGTTGCCTAGTGGGATGATTCCATTACAATCGAGTAAGGGGGTTGACTACAAGTTGCTTCAGCAATTATTAGCCCAGCAGAAATTTGAAGCCGCCGATAAGCTCACCACCGAGAAGTTGTGTGAATTAGCTGGCACAGATGCTGTGAAGCGGAAGTGGATCTACTTTACAGAGGTAAATGGATTGCCAGAAATGGATTTACACACCATTGATGCGCTGTGGTTATTTCATTCTGAGGGTAAATTTGGCTTCTCTGTCCAGCGGGACATGTGGGTGGGCATGGGCAAGAATTGGGATAAATTATGGGTAAAAATCGGCTGGAAGAGTGGCAATAACTGGACGCGATATCCAGGCTCGTTCACCTGGGATTTGACCGCGCCCAAGGGTCATTTACCCCTATCGAATCAATTACGTGGCGTTCAAGTGATTTCATCGTTATTATCGCACCCAGCTTGGGAACGATAAGGATGGGAAAGAGGGAATATGAGCAGTGCGGTAGCAATGAGAAAGGTTAGAATGTTTGCTTCGCTCTAATTTTAATTATTACTCCCCACTCTCCCCATACTTCCCACACTCCCAACTCCCAACTTCTCCATGCTAAAACCATCCCACCGTCTCGCAGTATTATTACACGACGGAATTACTGGACTTCAGGGCAAAACTGGGTTGACGCTGTTGCGATATAGTCCAGCTCAGGTGGTTTGTGCGATCGATCGATCGGTTGCGGGTCAGTCATTGGTAGAATTAACAGGAATTAAGCGAGATGTACCGATCGTAGATTCGATCGAGTCAGCATTAGAGCATCAGCCAGATGTACTGGCAATCGGAATCGCGCCATCAGGTGGAATTATCCCAGAGAGCTGGTTTGGTGAACTCCAAGCAGCAGTGAAAGCGGGACTATCGATTGTCAATGGCTTGCATACACCTCTAGCAAATCATCCCCAACTAGTCGGATTATTGCAGCCAGGACAATGGATCTGGGATGTCCGTCAAGAACCCAAAGACTTGAAAATCGGCACAGGTGCCGCGAAATCATTGCCCTGCAAGCGGGTGCTGATGGTGGGGACAGATATGGCAATCGGCAAAATGTCCGCAGCGTTGGAATTACAGCGTACCTGCGAACGGCGGGGAGTGAAATCAAAATTTATCGCCACTGGACAAGCGGGGATGATGATTAGTGGTGAGGGTGTAGTCTTAGATGCGGTGCGGGTGGATTATGCCGCAGGTGCAGTTCAGCAAGCAGTGATGAAACATGGCAATGATTATGACTTACTATTAGTTGAGGGACAGGGTTCTCTTCTACATCCAGGTTCAACAGCGACTCTACCATTGATTCGCGGCTCTCAACCTACGCACCTGATTCTACTCCACAAAATCGGGCAAGAAACCGTTCGGAATTGTCCCGATGTCAAAATTCCCCCATTAGCTAAAGTGGTGCGGTTATATGAGGCGGTAGCTAGCTGTGCTGGTGCATTTGGAGATATCAAGGTGGTGGCGATCGCACTAAATGGTGGTACGCTACCTGATGATGTGGTCAGAGCGGAGATCGATCGAGTTACTGCCGCAACTGGTTTACCATGCACTGATGCTGTGCGGTTCGGTGGTGATGTGTTGCTAGATGCCGTTCTCAATTCGTAAGTTGCTCACTTCTTGCGCCAATGTATAGATACTATTACTGCGACAACTCAAGGGCGGGCATAAAGCCACGCCCCTACACAATTAACCTGTAGGGGCGTGGCTGTCTTGTCGTTTTTTTATGCGGGGGTAAACCCCGAATAAAAACGCCGCTTTATGCCCGCCCTGAATCTACGCTTAGTACCAATATATTTTCCCATCCATTCGATCGTGATAAAATTACGCCATAGCAACGTTTAGGTCAAAAATATGGCTTATAACAACTTTACTTTACCAGAAGTGACCGATCGATTCGAGCTAACCCTAACCGGAGCAGCTTTTTGCACTGACTTACCAGTTGCCGTGCCTAGTGAATTGTTTCTAGCTATTTTTCAGGAGTGGTTCCCATTAGCACAACAGGCAAGATCTGAAAAAGCGAAGTCGGAACTGTTGATTAGTCCCATGTTGCTAGAAGTCAGAAAGCTGGTACACAATTCAGTTGAGCTATTTTCCGGTGAGGAATTTAGTGTTGATAAAGAGCTAGGTTTGAATGGATTTTGTGATTTTCTGCTGAGTAAATCGACGACCCCTTATATCATCCAGGCTCCCATCGTGATGTTGGTAGAAGCCAAGCGGGGAGAACTAGATCTGGGTTTGGGGCAGTGCATTGCTGAAATGGTAGCCGCGCAGCTATTTAATGCCAGCAAAAACAGAGCGATTCCAGTTGTCTATGGCAGTGTTACCAGTGGTAGAGCTTGGCAATTTCTCAAGCTTGAGGGTAAAAATGTGACTATCGATGCCAATGAATATCAAGTTACTCCAGTCGAACGAATTTTAGGTATTCTCAAATGGATGATTGAGGATCATTCAGCTTTATCAGTTTAGTCCCAACTCTTCACGTAACACTCGTCTCAACGTTGATTCTAGTGGCTCATGTTGTTTGTGAATATGCGATCTTAATGCTTCATTGATTGAAGTTTGATAATTCCCCCCGCCTGCTTGATGAACTTGCTGTCTGAACCATTCCAGTACATCATCGTCAATCCGAATGGTGATCCGTGTTTTTCCCGCGCCAATCGGATCGATAGCACCACGTTTGCCTTTGCTAAAGTCGTATTCAATTTCTACAGAATCAGATTCTTCTATTTCGATCATAATTTTAGCCCCATTGATACGTCATTTGCTCATTACATGCACAAATGTACACTGGAAAATGAGTAATTGCCAAACTAAACTACATCAGGTAAGCTGCGGCGGCGGAGATATAACCATGATAGCCCGATCGATCCAATCCCAATTCCGACTAGACTGATCATCTGTGCCATCCTTAGCGAGCCAAACATCAGACTGTCAGTCCGCAAACCTTCGATCGCAAATCGCCCGATACTATAAGCAACTAAATAAACTAAAAAGATCGATCCAGCTTTGAGGTGATGATGGCGATTATCTTTGAGAAATAGCCAGATTAATAGGGAAAATACTAATAAGTTCCAGAGTGATTCATACAAGAAAGTTGGATGAACATATTCACAGGTGTTAGAAGATCTAATAATACATAATTTCCACGGCAAATCTGTCTGGCTACCATAGGCTTCAGAGTTGAAGAAGTTGCCCCAGCGACCGATCGATTGTCCCAGAGCTAATGATGGTGCGACAATATCAGCTAATTGCCAGAATGAGATTTGCTTAAATTTAGCAAAGATAATTGCGGCGAGCGATCCGCCAATTAAGGCCCCATGAATGGCAATTCCACCTTCCCAAATCTTGATAATATTCTCTGGATTTTGGGAATAAGTATGCCATTCAAAGATCACATAATATAATCTTGCGGCTGGAATTGCGCCAATAACTAAACAAATAGCTAAATCGGCAATTACTTCAGGATCAATTTTTCGGAACTGTCCCAATCGGATCGATAGATTGACCCCAATTAGTACCGCCATAGCGATGAGCAAGCCATACCATTTGAGCCGAAACCAGCCCATCTGAAAAATCTCTTCCCCTGGAGATACAAATTCAAATGCAAGTAACGATCTCGCTGAATCATCATAGTTCCCAATCAACAGCAGGGGCAAATCTAACTGAGTAAATTGAATAGTTGAAAATAAATCGTTGATTAGCATACGCAATTTTACCGATGAATATCACTATTATTTAGTAGGTTGAGGCTGAGACATGATATCTACATTGATACATTCGGGGGCAAACCTATCCCACCGCGCCAAACTAGTCGCTGATTCTGTGCTGCGCGAGTTTGAGCTGTTAATCTCAACGGGGTTGAGATGTCGTTGCACTAAATTTTCTTCCCAATCAGACTTGAGCGTTGATTCGGTAAAGTCTTCATCTTCTACCCACTCTTCCCATACAGTACCAACTGGATCGATCGATAGATCGAGATCGTTATCATCTGGAGCAGCCAGATTGTCAGCTAATTGAGAGTCAAGACTATTTACTTGTTGACCTTTTAATAGTAGAGCAGCTTGAGTCAATCGTGCTAGTAGCGCGTCAGAATTTAGAGGTGATTCAACTTTTGGTAGTTGCGCTAGAGTCGGTTGCAGGCCTGCCAAGACTGCTTTAAGCTGGGAGAAGTAGCCTTGGACGATTCGATCGCTAGCAACGATTCGATCGTGATGTAATTGTTGGAGCTTGAGATAATTGGTGTCACTAGCTAGGATGTCTTGACTGACTTCATTCTGGATTTCTCCAGTCAGTAAGTTAATTTTAGTCCGAAGATAGCCAGTGTCAACCGTTCGATCGTTGGTAACTGAGTTTTCCGTCAGCCAAGTAGTTACATCTAGCTCGCTGGCATCACGCACCAATAGTGCTAAGGCTTGATGAATTTTTCCGGCTTGGAGTGCTTGTTGAAATTCTGTGCTGGAGATCATGACTTCGGGGTAAACAAAAACTCACCAATAATTACTCAGATCGTAGCCAAGTTCGGCTAGCATCGATCGAAGTAATGGCAAGCTTAAACCAATAACATTACTATGGCAACCATCTATTTTGTCAACAAATCCGCTCCCTTTGCCTTCGAGCGCGAAACCACCAGCACAGACTAACGGCTCACCAGTGGCGATATAAGCCTGAATCTGAGCATCGGTAACATCACCAAAATAAACTTGCGTAATCCCACAGCGCACGATTGGTTGAGATTTAGTTTGGTCGATTAGAGTGTGACCAGTATACAGCGTGCCGCAACTCCCCCGCATTTTTTGCCAGCGGGTAAATGCTTCGTCGGGATCTCGCGGCTTACCATAAATCTCGCCACCAACGACAAATACCGAATCACACCCCAATACCAATGAATCATTCACCTGATTCAGAACGACTTCAGCCTTGCACTGGGCTAACTTATTCACCAGCGCAGTCGGATCTGTCAATTGAATCTGTGATTCATCAAAGTGGCTGACACAGACGAGAGGATTGATCCCCACGCTCTGAAGCAGTCGTCGTCGAGCAGGAGAAGCCGAAGCCAGCACAAAGTTAATCATACTCCCTTCCTAGTTTCAAATTGGATATCTAGAGTAGTGAGTGGATAGTGGTTTAGTAGTTTAGTGACTGATAGTTCTAATTTCCCAGTCTTCCAGTCCCCCAATCTCCCCCTCACTCCAAAATAGTAACTAGATTTGCGTCATAAATTACCAGCTAGGCAACGCTAAATGAAGAGACTACTTCATTGAATACCTGTTTCATTTTGCCCCAACGTCGATCGGTTGTGGAAGCATTGAACGTAAATAATTTACCGCGACTGACAACTACACTGGCAATGTTGTGTCTCAATCCAGAGGGTGATTTGACTGCATATTCGAGGAAATAATAAGTTTTCCCCTTGGCTTCCTTGGCTTCAGCACTTACCAATTCCGCTTCCCGTCCCGATCCTTCAGGTGCGATCGCATTTTTACCCAGCTTATAGCCGACATCGGAAGCCGTACCGAGATCGCTCAATTTTTTGTCTTTATCGACTTGACTGATCACCACACTGACATTTTCGCTGGACTCAATCAAGTCATGGAAAATAATATCCGCGCCTTTGGTAGTTTTGACAGCTACCCAACCATTGGGATAGAGGAACTTGTAACCATCGCCTGTATCAACATATCCCTGTAGTCCCGCTGCTTGAGCTGGTACGACGTTAGTTTGGAATACGATCGCTAGTGCTAAAACCAATGACACGGTAACTTTTTTCCACATGGGTGATTAATTTAATATTTTATGCATCGTTGATAATTATATACGCTGACGGTTAGCTGGATTGAATGGGGGATAGGGAGACTGGGGGACTGGGGGCAATATAGAACCTATTTGAGAGCTTTTTAGATCTTGGTGAGGAGGGTAGGTTTTGTTTAAGATCGAACAGCAACATCGACATTAGATTGCATGAACCTACAGATCTACAGATCTGTTTTATGGATCTGTAGATCTGTAGGTTGGGTTGAAGAATGCTGGCGGAGCCTTTCTGTTCGCGAAGCGTTCCGTTGGCGAAGCCTCTCGAAGAGAAGGAAAAGAAATAACCCAACACACTCAACCAGAGATTTATGCCGCGTTGCTGAACAGGAAATGAGTCATTTCGCCGCAGATTCCTTCTAGCTCGATCCGGCTGGCTGCTGGTAATCCAAAACCGACATAGCTGAGTAATTCTTCCCACGCTTGCAGCTCTTCCATTGTCGTGACTTGACGCAATTTTTCCGCATAGAAATTGTGCCAAAATAGTGGTGCTGTATGGTCGTATTTTTTCCAGCGTTTGCGCCATGCGCGGACATCGCGATGATTTGGTAACGCTACACCAATGATGGGTGGTAAGTCTGCATAGCTGACAAAAGTACTGGTCTTTTTGCCGACAACATGCACCACATATCGCCAGCAATTGACCTTGTAGATTTCATCTGCCGATCGCTTCAGGTGCATGGCTACGGCAGCTTTGGTCACAAATCGACTCTGGGGATTGGTAACGAGAACAACTGGTTTGGATGGAGCTAGTAACATTTGAGGACACCAAAGAGGATGGATGAACTATTGGTGATGCAATTAATTTAGTTGAGAATTGAGAGTTGAGAGTTGAAATCTCACAATTGCAACTGGAGAGAAATCGAAATATTTTATTTTGATGCTGTGTAGAGCTATTTCTATTATAGTACATTTTTACTAAAGCAGCAACTGTTGGAGTTAAATTGTATGCTAGATTTCGATCGAAACTCAAGCCCCTAGATATGGAGTGGTAGAGAGATTAAGACGCTAATTGTGGTTGGATTTGAGAGTTTGTGTGATGCAGATTATTAGAAATAGAGTAGTCATGGTCAAAATTGGGAAAGATAAAGATAATGACTGATTTCTAGATTGCTGTTCTCTAGGAGTAATCTCCAGCAATTTACACAGATTAACCACCAATTGAAAATTATGCCTACTCTCGTCTCCCCATCACCAATTCAGCGACTGACGGCGAATATTGCCCAACAGATTGTCGGCAAAGATCGACCAATCCAGCTTGTGCTGACAGCCTTGCTTTCGGGAGGACATGTGCTGCTCGAAGATGTGCCTGGAGTGGGTAAGACTTTGCTAGCTAAATCTCTCGCGAAATCGATCGATGGTAAGTTTCAGCGGATTCAATGTACCCCCGATTTGCTACCTTCGGATATCACTGGTACCAATAAGTACTTAGGCGAAATTAATTACATAATTTTCGCCAAATTCTTTAAGAATTTTTTCAACAGATGACACTAGTACTTCCCAGCTAGAGTAGGCATCTATTGGAAGCCATTCATACTTGACAAATCGCCATAGAATTT
>JANNDL010000042.1:0-25369 GCA_031387665.1 Chamaesiphon sp. OTE_75_metabat_95
GTGTCTCGTTTACTCACTGTTGTATCTTCACTTAATCTGCAAGAGCGTAATATTCTTGACTTTCTCGTTGAATCTGTCTCGGCTGCTCGTTCTGGTGAAATTCCACCTTCTCTTCTGCCTTAGCCCCGTGAACTTCTACGAAATATGAAAGAGCGAGTGCAATGTTTGGGGGGTAATTTTAATCTGGACAGTGAGATCGATCGAGGCACAAAGATTAAAATATTTGTACCCGCTTTATCAGGATTTACCGGATTTAAGGATGAACAGGATTAATCAAATAGTAGGTTGGATAGATCGAGGGTTTGAATCCCTATTCTAAAACCCCAATTATCAACTATTCTCTTTCAGAGAGGCTCCGCCAACAACTATCAACTATCAATTAATTCAAAACCTTTCCCCCAATCCAAATTGAATTCGCTTTTCACCGAGATTGTTGATACCGTAATCAAGCCTGATTGTACCTAGCGGTGTTTGCAGTAATCGAATACCAGCACCATAACCAAAACCATTGCCTGGTTTACTTCGCACGCCAGCGGGATTGCCAGTGACGCTACTGCCAGTACCTAAATCAGTCCCGTAGTCAGCAAAGATCCCCAAACCTAAAAACGAGAACACTGGGAATCGATACTCGGCGGTAGCTTGGACATAACTGCGTCCCGAACCGATATCGCCCTCTTCATAACCCCGCACGCCGGATGAACCACCCAATCCAAAGGCTTCATAGGGCGGCAAATCACCGAAAACTGTACCGCCTTGAAGATTGAACAATAGTGATTGACTACCAGGCGTAAAATTTACCAACTTTACGGGAACGTATTGAGTGAAACTCCCACGCAGTTTGGTCATCGAAATCTTGGCATTGCCAACCGGAATAGACTGATCTACGCCCAGTTTGAGCAATGAACCTTGAGTTGGATCGGCAAAGCTATCTCGAACATCTTGAGTCAAGCCCAGTTGCAGCATCAATAGATCGTCTTGTCCAGTTTTGCCAAAGCTGAGATCGTTACCGCCTGAATCTTTGGCGATGGGTGTTCCACCCGCATCAGTGGTAGAAATCCGTTGATACTGAACGCCGAGAGAACCCCTTAAAGTACTTTCACCAAACGGATCGCCATTGAGTGGACGATTAAAAGTAATGCCACCACCCTGCCTGAGCAGGCGGGGAGTGTTAGTTGTGCCTGGTACAAACACGGGAGTTTTGCCCCCTTCAAAAACTGAAGATAGCGATCGCTGCTGGAATGCACTAACGCTGTAGGATGTTCGATTGGGATCGGTGGCAATCCAAGGTTCAGAAAAGCTCAGATCGAAAGTTGTTGAATTCTGTGAACCCAGTTGACCTTGAACATTGAGTTTTTGATTGTTACCGCCCAAATTTGACTGGCTAAAACTAAGATTGCCAAATAGTCCATCTCTGGAGCTATATCCAAAACTAGGTAAAATCGAGGTGTTTTTGCCACGTTCGAGTACATTGAACTGAAGGATAACTTTTGCCGGATCGCGTCCAGGTATAAAGGATACGCGCACATCATCAAATAAACCTAATCCATAAATCCGCCGCAGGTCTTTTTCAACAGTAGCCTTGTTAAAGATTTTACCTGGTTTTAATTCCGCCTCACGAGTAACGATAAAGGGTCGAGTTGTTCCTGTAAATGGTTTTTTATTCTCATCTACAACTGCACCCTGCTTGTTCAAAAATTGCACCTGAACATCTTCAATTACGCCTTCAGCAATCACTAAAGTCAGTTTGCCATCAGGACTGAGTTCTTCCACATCAACGACTTGAGCGAGATTGTAGCCCTGTTTCTGGTACAGTTTGTTCAGATTGTCGATCGAGGATTTAAGTTCGATCGCATTTAATTTTCTACCATACTGAGACTGGAAAATACGATCTATCTCGGCTGGGGTAAGCACGCTACTATTCGCTGGGAGTGTTCTAATCACAGCTTGCCTGAACGTGCCATAAAGCTTGACAATGAAGCTAATTTTCACACCTTTTGCAGTATCTTCAGGGACGATCTCTACTGCTGAAAAGTCACCTAGTCCCCTGACTGCATTTAAGTTTTGCTCTAACTGTGTGCGCGTAACTGATTGCCCAATTTTAATAGTTAGGACTTGGCGAACTTTGGCTGCTATTGCTGGTTCGAGTTCACCTCGATCTGTTTTGATAATAATGTCGGAAATCAGGACTTGTTTGGGTGCTTTTGCTGGCTCGATCGCAGGAGGTATAATCGGTTGGGATCGTGGACGACTAATTGGTTTTCGTAGCTTGGGTTTGAATCTCACAATTCTGCTGTCGAGCTGTTCTGTAGTGTAATTGGCTGTTGAGCTAGTTTTGGCAGCAGTAGAGCTAGTCTGAGGTGCCGCAACTACTGCGCTCATCGGCATCAACATTTCTATCGAACCGATTAATAGTAGACGAGTTAAGTAAGTTTTCATCGATCGACTCCCAAAAATTGTCACAATACCGCACATCTCATCGAGACTAACCTAATCGCTAGGCAGATGAAAATTCACTAAGGTCATGACAAATATTACGAAAGTCATGGTAAGTATTACCAAAGTCACATCAATCTCAACTAAAATCTAAAATAAAGATCGATCGATTGGAGCAGAAGTTTTGACAACGCTGATGACACGTTTACCGTTGGTTTCGCTAAATATGCGTCGATCGCTCCTAATCATCGAGCTATTTGCGTTGGTTTTTAGTGTTTGGCTGTTTTTGGTAACCCCACACTTAAAAAAATCTCCATTTTCGATCGAACAGGCATTTTTATTTGGGATGTTATTTATTCCTTTTATTGTACTTCTACCTGTTAATAGTCCACTCTGGTACAGACGAATTTATATTGCGTTGGCAGTCATAGCCACTATTGTTGCGGAAGCATATGATTTTAATAGTTTTACTCTCTACTGTACATTCTTATTAAAAGGATGTTTTTTATTGCCTCGAAGAGACGTAATTATCATAGCTAGTATTTTTGTGATTGTCAGTAGCTCTATTTATACTGCTCGCGTCCCAGAAATAATTGAAGGTGCCATGAATATCGATTTAAGACTGTATCTCAATCCAACTAGATTAATTACGGGATACATTGCCAGTCGTTTTGGTAATTGTATTTTTGTTTTATTGGTCGGAACAATTTGGAGAGCAGAACAAAAATCTCGTCAAAAAGCCGATCGACTTACTCACCAAGTAGAAACGCTAGCCACTGATTTAGAACGTAATCGGATTGCTCGTGATATTCACGATACATTAGGGCACTCACTTACATCATTAGATGTCCAAATTGAACTTGCCCAAAGATTGCAAAACACAGAACCAGAACGCGCACAGGAATCGATCGATCTAGCCAAAAAACTTAGTTCACAAGCCCTCGATAATGTCCGTCAAGCCTTGGGCACGATGAAGAGATCGAATTTCGATCTCACCGAAGCAATTGTTGCACTATCAGAGCAAAATTATCCCTTTGAGGTAGTTGTTGATGTGTGTTTTCCAACCTTATCACTTCAATCTAGTTATCAACTCTATTGCATTGTCCAAGAATCGTTAACTAATATTCAAAAACATGCTCAAGCCGATCGAGTCATAATTACTGGTTCGATTATTAGCGACGGGACAATGTTAGAGATCTGCGATAATGGTAAAGGCTTTAGTCTCGTTCGCGCAGCGTCGGCTTCGCCGAATCGACCCCATGCTGGATTTGGACTCAGAAATATGAAGGAGCGGGTGCAATGTTTAGGTGGTAGCTTTAATCTCGATAGTGAGGTTGGACAAGGTACAAAGATTAAAATATTTGTACCTATCGCTAATTAAGACTATCAATCAAACAATTATTAATTAACTATTATATGTCTGCCAGAGATTTATTTCATGATGCGGTACGACGAGGGCTAGAAAAAGAGGGATGGCTCATCACTAAAGATCCACTAGAATTAGAATGGGAAGATGTCAAAGTCAAAATTGACATAGCTGCGGAAAAGCTGATCTCAGCGGAGCGGGGAGAGAAAAAAATTGCGGTGGAAATCAAAAGCTTTATTAGTACCTCCGCGATTAGTGACTTTCATACAGCATTAGGACAGTTTCTTAACTATCGGATTATGCTAGAAGTAAAGGATCCAATTCGTCAACTTTATCTGGCAGTTCCATTAGAAACTTACGAAACTTTTTTTCAAACTCGGTTTGTGACCACCGTGCTAGAAAGATATCAACTTCAATTAATAGTGTACGATCCAACTATTGAGGAAATTGTCAAATGGAAAGAATAGATTTGTATCGTAAATGTGTAAAGCATTTACTAGAAGAGCATAGCAAGTTTAACGGAGACGAAAATGATACTGAAAGTGAAATATTCTTTGATTCCGATCGAGATCGTTATCAATTGATGCGAGTAGGTTGGAATGGGCTAAAGCGTATTTATTATACTGTAATGCATTTTGATATCAAAGATGAGCAAATCTGGATTCAACAAAATACTACTGACATCGATATTGCCTTAGAACTAGTAGCGATGGGAGTACCAAAATCAGATATTATTTTAGGATTGCACCCACCTTATAAGCGTCCGCACACAGGCTATGGAGTAGCTTAGTTATTGAATTTTTTCATATATGATTCGCTTATTATTAGTTGACGATCTAGTTATTTTCAGGCAAGGATTAGCGGCACTAATTAGCCTCGAACCAGACATCGAAGTTGTTGGCGAGGCGAGTAACGGTGAAGAGGCAATTCTATTTGCCGAAACACTGCGTCCCGATGTGATTTTGATGGATGTGCGGATGCCAATTTGTAATGGTGTCGAAGCCACTAAAGTTATTCACCAGAAGTTTCCGTGGATTCGGATTATGGTGTTGACAACTTTTGATGAGGATGAATATATCTGCCAATCTCTTCAGAACGGTGCTCTAGGTTATATCTTGAAGAGCACTCCATCCCAACAATTAGCCACCACCATTCGCAGCTTAGATCGTGGGTTTGGACAACTAGATCCAGCAATCGCTCTCAAGGTATTTTCCCGCATTCCCGAACAAACTACTACCCAATCTGTGGCACTCGCAGTACTTGAAAATCTCAACCCCAACGAAATTGAGATTCTCAAGCGGATTGGCAAGGGCAAAAACAACAAAGAAATTGCGCTCGATCTTCATCTGACGGAAGGAACAGTCAAAAATTACGTCACGAATATCCTCGCCTGTTTAAACTTGCGCGACAGGCTGCAAGTCGCGCTGTGGGTCAGTCACAATCTCGGCGATACGATCGAATAACGCGGAGAATGTTTAAGATTTAGTAACAATTTTTAGTTGCCCTTTTATTTCTGAAGCTAGGACTGGGTACATTAGGGATGACGACATGGTGTTATTTTGACTACGGTATTGTCAAAATTAATATCCAATTAAACATTAAAAATTAAGGGTGCAATCATGGAATGGTATGTTAAAGTACTGAAAAATTATGCTGTCTTTGAAGGACGTGCAAGTAGGCAAGAATATTGGATGTTCTTTCTATTTAACTTCATTATTAGCTTCTGTCTGGGCTTCGCTACTGGTTTATTGAGTGCCATTACTAAAACAGATCAAACTGTATTGGGCAACATTTATTCATTGGCAGTTCTAGTACCAAGTATTGCCGTTGGTATTCGGAGAATGCACGATACAGACCGAAATGGTTGGTGGCAGATAGTGCCGATTATGGGTTTAGTATATTCGATCGAGGCTGGTCAATCGGGACCAAATAAATATGGCCCCGATCCAAAAGGACGAGATGTTTAATTTGTAGATTGGCAAAGAACAGGGGGTTTGACCCCCTCACGTCTTCAGATGGTAAGATCGAAACTGCACGGTAATTAAAAAGCGATCGAGTTGTGGTTAAAATTGGCATCCTCGGACTGGGTACCGTCGGTACGGGTACGGTTCAAATTCTCCAAGATCCCGTTGGGCGGCATCATTTACTCCAGCTTGTCGAAATCGGGCGCGTGGGGGTAAAGTCGATCGATAAGCCTCGCGCTGTCAACATCCCTGCTGAACTACTCACGACAGATCTGGACTCGATCGTCACTGACCCCGAAATTGATATTATCGTTGAGCTAATCGGTGGCATCGATCTCGCTCGGAGCCTCATTCTCAAAGCGATTGAGCATGGCAAGCACGTTGTTACAGCCAATAAAGCCGTGATCGCTAGATTTGGGGATGAAATATTTACCGCAGCGAATAATGCGGGTGTCTACGTGATGCTCGAAGCTGCTGTTGGTGGTGGGATTCCAGTGATCCAACCATTGAAACAATCCCTTGGTGTCAACCGGATTGGGCGGGTGACGGGAATTATCAATGGAACAACTAACTATATCCTCAGCCGGATGACCACTGAAGGTGGAGACTTTGCGGAGATCCTTGCCGATGCCCAAAAACTCGGCTACGCAGAGGCAGATCCGACCGCTGATGTCGATGGTTTGGATGCGGGGGATAAAATCGCAATTTTGGCATCCCTCGCCTTTGGGGGCAGAATTAAGCGGGAGGATGTGTATTGTGAAGGAATTAGGAAAATCAGCGCGACGGATATCGCCTATGCTGATAAGCTCAATTTTGTAATTAAACTACTAGCGATCGCTGAACGAGTCGAAGGTGGTGCTGTCTCGGTGCGGGTACATCCTACGTTCGTCCCCAAAGATCGACCATTAGCGAATGTCAATGGCGTGTACAATGCGATCCTGGTAGAGGGCGATCCCTTGGGTGAAGTGATGCTATTTGGCCCTGGCGCAGGTGCAGGGGCAACAGCTTCAGCCGTAGTTTCGGATGTATTAGCGATCGTCGGCACGATCCAGAGTAATCCCAATCGCGAAGATGCAGTCAAATCGCCCAATACAGCCCTTCATCCCCTGTTGAGCTGTACCCACACCCACTATAGCCAAATGGCTCCGTTATCGAGCTTACGCAGCAGTTTCTATGTGAGATTCTTGTGTCTGGACGTACCTGGAGTGATCGGCAAGCTAGGGACTCGGTTTGGAGCGCACAATGTCAGTATCGAATCGATCGTCCAAACCGGATTCAAAGGAGATCGTGCCGAAATAGTTGTCGTCACTCATGATGTCTCTGAGGCAGATTTTGAGTCCGCTTTAGCTGAGATTCGAGGTTTGGATTCGATCGCTAGTATTCCAAGTATTGTTAGAGTACTTTAGGCTCAATACATGACTATTGGTGTAAATCAGCTAGCGATCGACTCTTTCTACTAAAATTGAGTTACCACTATCGATCGAACCCGCCAATGCTCACCACTGCCCCACTGCTCGTAGTCAATGATGTTCGTGCTGGCTATATTCCTGGTTCAGACATTTTGAACGGGATTAATTTTATTGTCCAGCCAGGTGAACTAGTTGCAGTTATCGGCGGTAATGGGGCGGGGAAATCCACATTGGCGAAAACGATTTTTGGGTTGCTGACACCCCATACGGGGACAATTACCTTCAAGGGCGAACAGATTGCGGGGCTAAAATCCGATCGAATTGTCCAGAAGGGGATGTGTTATGTGCCTCAAATCTCGAACGTATTTAAGTCGCTGACGATCGAGGAAAATCTCGATATGGGTGGTTTTATCCGCTCTAGCGATCTCAAGCAGCTCAAAACTAAGATCTTTACGATGTTTCCCCGATTAGCAGAACGCCGCAAACAACGAGCGGGAACACTATCTGGCGGAGAACGCCAAATGCTGGCGATGGGCAAAGCTCTGATGCTCGATCCTGAATTATTGGTACTAGACGAGCCATCTGCCGCACTTTCACCCGCTTTAGTCACCGACGTACTTAAACAAATTAAAGCAATCAATCAAAATGGTACGGCGATTGTCCTGGTAGAGCAGAATGCTAAGAAAGCCTTGGCAATGTCCGATCGAGCCTATGTACTCGATACTGGTATCGTCAAGCATGAAGGTATCGCCGCAGACTTACTCAAAGATCCCAAAGTAATCGAAACCTATCTGGGTGTCGGCGGACATTGACAGAATGAGAACCTGCCATTCTACAGATGTTTCTAAAGAAAGACTCATGAATTACGATTAACCTGTAGGGGTGCCCCTTGTGGCATACGTGTCAACTTAACGAAAGTGATAACGAGCTTACGCCGTTATAGCCACTACAAAAATCGTGTTAGGACGAGAGAATGAGACTTTCAGCCTCTACAGAATCCTTAAGTTGACACGTATGTCCTTGTGGGTACCCTAGATCTTCGCTACCAACTTTTAACCTCTAGCCTTCAGTTTCCAAGCCAATCCAGAAATAAAATTCGTAGTAACATGAGCCACGATCGGAATCAATAGATTACCTGTTTCCACCATTGTAAATCCCAGCAGCATTCCTACTAGCGTTGCCCAGACTGCATATGGCCATTGCTGGAGATTCGTCATATGCAGCACGCCAAAGCAAGCTGAAGACAATATAATCCCGATCGGATCTAAACCCAGCGATGGCAACATTACGCCGCGAAATAACAATTCTTCACTCAATCCAGGTAAAAGTCCTAACCAAATTAGATCGGGCATTGCCAGGGGTTCTAGTACCATTGCCAGATAAAAATCGGCACTCTCGCGATAGGTAGCCCAAGCTGCATAAACGATCGAACTTAATCCCGTCAAGCCAAATCCGATCGCAATTCCAATCCCCAAATCTGCTAATGTCGCGGTGAGTGGACGTAACTGTAAATCGCCCAAATACATCCACAGCTTGGCAACTCCAAATAAAACTATCGAAGTTACCGCCATCGCAATCAAAATCTGACTGCGAGACAAGGGTTCAATTTCTGGACTTTGGGAGTTACTCATTGGTTAGTGGTTTAGTGAATAGTGGTTTAGTGGTTTAGCAGTATGGTTGTTGAGGGTTTAGAAAGAAACGATTATTGCCGCCTAACCAATCTCCCCACACTTCCCACACTCCCCACACTTCCCCATCTCTAAAAATTAACTGGAAATCTCTTTGAGTCGATCGATCTGGGGATAAAAACTATCGAGGCTCATTCCGGCTCGATCGACCGTAATTACACCGATCGCTTCTAGATACGATCTTACCGCGATCGACTTAATTCCGAGAGTTTTTGGTGAGACTAGCATCCGCGTCTGATTTTCCGCCACTGTAATAATCTTGGTGTGAGTCGAACGCGCAAAATTAATTAACCCGCTCCCCCCACAAGCAGATTCAGGCACAATCACCGCATCAACTTGGTTATTCCAAATTCCCCCAGTCTCCCCATCCCCCAGCCCCCGCTCCACAAACTGCGGTGCCCGACTTAATCCAACCAAAACGCAGGGCAAAAAAGTATAGCCCAATTCCTCTGCTGCCGATCGCGGGGAAATCTCAGGATCGATCGGGAGTGGTGATAGAGCAGGTGCATGGGCGCAGGGGACTTTGAAGGTGCGGACAACCAGGTGACTGATCACGGCTTCGGCTCCGGCTAAGGGATCTACACCCGTTCCATGCCGATAATCATGGAGAATTGTCCCTCCCAGATCGTCGGGAAATCTGGCAATTACGGCGATGGCTTCGGCTCCAGCGACATTAATTACTTTATCTACTGCCCGCAACAGACTATCCGGCTGCCCAATCGTGCCCCAGGAGGCTCCAGAAGAGGCTGTACGCAGTTCTACATCCAAGGGCATATCCGTAACGACATAATCGGTTATCTCTAGCCCCAAGGTCGCTCTGGCGGCATCTGCGGCTTGGAGATGACGGACGCGCAGTTCCTCAGAGATCGATCGATCGAACACGATCCCGATCCGATTTCGGCGGACTGGCTGCAATCCCCACGTTCCTGCGGCAAATTTATCGAGGGCATAGCCTTCGACATATAGAGCATTCGGGATATTCCAGTAGAGCTGTGCCCCATTCATCACATTCGGATGGGTGATCAATCTGTCACAACTTGCAGCAACTGCTTTGGCAATCGGTAAGGCATCCCCCGCAAAACCACCCATTGCGGCACCAATACCTGTAGGGACAATCAGCGCGACGGTGTAGGGACGATTCGTCAGCATAGAAAAATTAGAAACTGCTTTTGTGGCTTATTTTCACTTATTCAGCATACACGACAGAATGCGGTTTACAGCGGCTTTATTTTTAAAAACTAGCCTGAAGATTTATCGCTAAGTACTCACACTATCCACTATCCACTATTCACCATCCACCAATCACTTTGCTCCGATCCAAGATGCGAGGAGAAGAATTACGGTATTATTACAGCGAGAACTTGAAGATCTCCAATCTCACAGATCCAACAGGTGAGTATTTCAACTTCTAGCCCCGATCTAATCGATAACTATTTAATGAGGAATACTCAAGCTGCGATCGTTCTTTGTCTGGCTTATGCGATCGGTTTATTGATTACTTTCGATCCAACTTTGAGATGGGGGATGATTTTAGGTGCGATTCCGATCGCGTTAATCCTACCGCGAGTTTGGAAACAGAGTCCTAAATGGCAATTATTATTTGCCGCAATTGCGATCGCCGCATGTGCTAGTTTTTACTTAGAATTTCGAGTACCGAAACTTGCCGTAAATGATATTAGTAAGTTTATTCCCGCCACTGCTGAACGGGGGACATCGCAATTTACGATCGTTCAGGGGATTGTCGATAGCTACCCCCGCGTCACTCGCAGTCAAAATAGCCAATTTTGGCTCAATGCTACTCAGCTCAATGATATTCAGGGTGTATTCCAAGAGGGCAAATTAAGCCCAGCAGACGTGAGTAGACCTGTGACTGGTCGGGTGTATGTAACGGTACCATTGCAGAGCGGTACGGGCTTACAGCCAGGGGTAGAGGTGTCAATTACTGGGACATTGTACTTGCCCAAGGTGAATGCCAATCCGGGCGGGTTTAGTTTTCGGGACTACTTGAGTCAGTCGGGTGGATTTGCGGGAATGCGGGGAGTCCAGTTGCGAGTGCCAGATGAAAGCCAGACGCAATCCTGGAGCTGGGGCAAGCTGCGCCAGCGAGTAGCAGCGGCGCAGGTAAAGTGGCTGGATGTTCCGGTGGGGCCGTTGGTGACGGCAATGGTGTTAGGATCGGATGCGGTGGATGTACCGTTCGATTTGCGCGATCGATTTGTCCGCGTTGGATTGGCTCATGCTCTGGCTGCGTCTGGGTTTCAAGTGTCACTGATTCTGAATGCAATTTTGACGCTTACCCGCAAGCGATTGTCGGTGGTGGGGCAATTTAATCTGGGGGTTGTCGCGCTGCTGATTTTCTTGGGTCTAACTGGCTGTCAGCCTGCGGTTGTGCGATCGGTGGTGATGGGAATGGCGGTACTAATTTCGGTACGAACTAAGCGACAGATTGATCCAATTAGTTCACTATTTCTGGCTGGTACGCTGTTATTAATTATCAATCCACTTTGGGTGTGGGATATTGGCTTTGAGCTGAGTTTTTTGGCGACGTTGGGCTTGATTGTTACTGTCGAACCGTTACAACAGAAGTTAGATTGGCTACCGCCGACAATTGCCGATCTGATTACGGTACCTTTAGCCGCATCAATTTGGACATTGCCAATTCAACTATATGTGTTTAAAGTTTTCCCCCTCTATAGTTTGCCTGCAAATGTACTCACCAGTCCGCTGATTAGTGTGATTAGTATTGGCGGTACAATTGGTGCATTCGCTGGATCGATCGTGCCAATTGTTGGTAGTGCGATTTCCTGGGTGTTGTACGCGCCAACTCAATTATTAATCTGGATTGTTGATTTATTTAATTACCTACCCAGTACTTCGTTTGCAGTAGGTCAAATTTCCCTATGGCAACTATTTACACTGTATGGATTAATTCTATTTGTCTGGGCAGTTCCGACGCTTCAGAAACATTGGCAATTACCAATCTTAGTGGGAATGTTGCTAATCATTGTACCCCTGGCAATCTGGAAAACAACCGAACTGCAAATTACAGCTTTAGCCAGCAAAGAGGAGCAAATTCTAGTTATTCAAGATCGCGGGCGGACAATTGTTGTTAATACCGGAAATGAGAGCGTGACGAGATTTGTGATGCTGCCATTTCTTCAGCAGCAGGCAGTAAATCAGATCGATCGAGCCATTGATTTCAACCACGCGCCAGGGTTAAATAACTGGCAATTGCTATCATCATTTACGCCAATCAAGGAATTCTATAGCATTGGCGCAGATAGCAGTAATGCTGCTGGTGCCATAAAATTTGTCCCATTACCAGTCGGTAAATCTTATAAGTTCGATCGAGTAGAAATTACCACAATCAAAGCTAATCCAGCTATCTTCCAAATTAATATTCCTGATTTTAATCAAAGGTGGCTAGTTATCGGTGATGATACTACCGATAAAGCTCAACCAGCCATCGATCTAGAGAAGCTTAATTCAGCTCCAGTACTTTATTGGAGTGGTGCTAAATTGACAGAACGATCGATCAAAAGCATCAATCCCCAAGTTGCCATTGCTGCAACTGCTAGCCCAGATTTAGAAACAGTTAGATTGCTAGAAAAGCACAAAGCAACTGTCTACTATACTGGTCGAGATGGTGCAGTTCAATGGACGAAAGAAGATAGCTTTAAACCCTATTTAGAAGGAGAAAGATCATAGGGAGATAGGGAGATAGGGAGACTTGGGGACTTGGGGATAAAACCTTAATTGCTAACCTATCAACTACTTGTACTGTTGGCGAAGCCTTGCCTCTGGCATTGCGTAGCCGTTCGCGAAGCGTCTGCTCTAGCAGAAGTATAAATTAATTCACCATCCACTATAGAAGTAGCAATATTCAGATCGATCGATCGCTTTGAGGGTCTTTTTAGTAGAGTTGACTGCAAAAAACATTGCGCCTATAATCAAGCCAATAACCGCAAAATAGACTCCGAATAGACTACTAAGTAGATAACCAGTAATAAAATCAATTGACATTGCTGTCGCTAAAATACCCAAGATATCCTGTAATCGATCGAGACTGAGTAAAATCACGGTATTGAATAAACCGATGGCAAATAATAGATAACCAATACAGGCCATAATTGTTAAAAGACTATCGGTTTGACTACGACGAAGAATCGATAGTAGTAAAATTGTGAACGAGAACAATAGTCCAAAATACAAAAATATCCGTTTGATTGATGACCAATATTTGCGTTGAAGCATCCAGCTTAAACTATCAGCCTCTGCCAAAGTCATTGATTGGGCTTGCTTGTACCAGTAAGTGATCAGCTTATAGCTGCAATATTCAACCAGAGGCACAATCAGCAGCAGATTTAGTAATGCTAAATCCATACTATCTTGGTAGCCTAAACTATTTTGTAATCTATTGCTATAATGACCGCCAGTTGCAACATTAGCAACTAATCGATCGGCAAAAATAAATCCAAAATAAGCAATGCCATATAGAAAATATGGAACTAGTAAATAAACTAGAACACTCAAATGTGGCAGCGCGACTAATTTGCCAAACTTAGGTTTAATCGATCGATATTTGACTTGATTAGAGATCGATAAAATCAGCAGCAAGATAAATGCGATCGAAATCATTGCTACCTGAGATTCTAAAGCACTCAGCTTGATAAATACTCTAAAAATAAAGAAACAGCACGTAATCCCAATTAAAATCGCTGGTGCTGCAAATTGATACTGGAGTCCAACGATCGCAAATAACATCCAAATTGTACTCAGAATTATATAATAGATACCTGCAATGATAATATAACCATCAGCAGCCAAACCTTGATAGAAACCAAAAACAATTCCAATCGAACTTAGCAGAATAGTTGTAAAAATGCCCATTAGTAAAATTGGCATACAGATCCGATTGGCTTGGATTGGATCTTTTAGTCCCATGTAAAATAATCCGCGTCGGCTAATCATTTGGACAAAACCACTGCTAGTAATCAGACTAGCCATCGTTACGAATCCAAATAGAGAATTTAGTCCTGGCGGTAGTAGATCTACTTTGGTTTCAACAGGTAGATAATTGAGGATTAGTAGAATAATAAATGGAATTGTATAAACAAAGCTGTGGGAGAATTGCGAAATAAAAATGTTTATTTCGTCAGTTAATTCGAGATTTTTTCTGATCGGCTGACTAGCAGTTTCGATGAATGGAAATTGATCGCGCTGGGCGTAAATAAACTGTCCAAGTACTAAAGCATCTCGACAACCAAATTCAGTCTCGATCGCTTTATCTGTATATCCCAAAGCTTCAACAATTGCTACGATTTCCCACGGATCGCAAACATTGGGGTAGTTAGTATAAATTGAATTTATTAAATTCTGGAGTGAATGATTTGTCATACTTTAGCTGCAATCTTTAATTCTGAAATTCGTGATTGCCGAATTAGGTGAAGATAGGTGTCAAGATAGACTTGAATGCACTTGCTTTGAGTAAATAAATCTAAGCCCCGCTGTCGCGATTTCTTACCTAGATCGCTACGTTCTGCACGAGTCAAATTAAGGAGCTGAATAATTGCTTCGGCTAAAACAATTGGTTGACTCGCTGGCACAAGTAAGCCAGTATCACCTAACGCCTCACCGACACCACCAACCTCTGTAGAAACGATCGCAGCTCCACAAAACATCGCTTCAATTACAGCATAGGGAAAGCCTTCCGAAATACTGGACATTGCCACAACATCGGCTTCGCCATATACTCGCCACGGTTCATTTGTAAAGCCCGCAAAATTAATTGTTTGCTCTAATTTATGTTCTTTGACTTTTGCCTGACACCGAGCATAATAATCTAGATCTGATGGTTTGCCATAGAGTCTAAACTCGACATCAGGAAACTTATCCCGCACGATTGCCGCAGCTTCAATTAGGGTTAATTGTCCTTTTAGTGCAAAAATTAGCCCCATATTGATCACTACCGGATGGCTATTTGGCGGATAATCTTGAGGTTTAAATTTATCTGGATCTGCACCATTGTAAATAACTTTAATTTTTGCTGGCGGTACCTCCCACCATTGTTCCCAACGGGTATTGTATTTACACACAGGTGAAACTAAATCAGCAAAATGATAATTTAATTTCACTACCGCGCTAGCTAGATAATGCAGGAATCGCCGTACAAAAATTGAGGGGATTCCTGTCCGCAGATTGAGATATTGTTCGCGGATATTAATCCCGTGTTCGGTAAGTAGATAGGGAATTCCATATTTGATCTTGCCAATCACTCCAGGTAGCCCACAATAACTAGCTGATGATGAGTGGATCAGATCCACAGGGGGAATTGGCACATGCAGGGGAATAAATAGCCGATACAATAGCTTGAGTGTTTCGGTAATTTCACCCAGGGTAATTCGATCGGGTTTGATCTGTGATTGCCAACCTGTCACAATCAGCTTCTGAAAACTTGTCCATACCTCGATCGACATCATTGTCTTGTGGTAGTCATAGCGCAAAAAGTATTCGTGAATGCCCACAAATGTCTGCCCCAGCGTCTCAACATCCAACCGCTCTGGCGCGAGAATTCCCGTTAGTAGTCGCTCGAATAGTGGAATAAACTGTCGATCGATCGTGCTACCAGTAGTGGCTATTTTGCTCTTCAAGGCACGGGAGAACGGAAACCTCCAGCCATACTCGATCGGATCTTCCATTCCCCACAGCGGCACCTTGAGCACTTGGGTGACATTTGCCGAGAGCGGATACTGTTGAGTCAGATAAGGATTGGCGACAATCGCCAAAATCTTGAAATCAACCTCTGGCATCTGCTGTGTCAATTCATGACACCAAGTGCTCACACCCCCACCCAGAAATGGGTAGGTACCTTCGGTGGTGAGGAGGATGCAAGGCTTCATAATTAGCGGTTTAGTGGTTTAGTGAATAGTGGTTTAGTGAATAGTTGCCACTAAGTTCTCAAATACTCGCCCAGAATCAACCGATTTATTTCTATTTATCATCCACTAAACCACTAAACCACTAAACCACTACTTCGGAAAATAAACCGTACCAATTTGCCCAATCAAAGCAGTTGGTTTGGGATTGGTGAATTCGACTTCAATTCTTTGAGTGGATCGATCGGTTTGTGGTATAATATTAGCAATTATTCCGCGCAGCTCTTGACTTTCGATCGCCATGCCCACTTTGACGATCGCTTGTTGACCGATTTTGAGTAATCTAGCTACTTGTGGATCTAGATCTAGACCGATTTTGAGTTTGGTTGGATTGGTAATACTGACGAGTCTAATTCCAGTTGATACTCGATCGCCTGTGGACAGTGAAATCTCGGTGGTGGTGCCAGCAATCGGAGCTGTAACGTCAACAGTAGTTGGTTCGAGCAGTGGCTGTTGATTAATTGGCAGATTTTTGGTGGCAATCAGTGGAGCTTTCCGAATTTGGAGCTGTTGCAATCTAATCCCGATTTGTTGCCTGTCGGCTTGTGCGGCTTGAAGTTGGGCTTGGAGTTGCTGCAATTGCCCTGCTTGTTCTCTAAGTGTAAGTCGTTGTTGTAGCTGTGATGATTTAGTTTGAGCCGCCTGTTTATTGGTCGCAACTTCGGCAGCAGCCACAGCACTATCATAATCAGACTGGGCAATATTGAGATCGGCGCGGGCGACTGTCATCTCTTTTTCGGCTTGTTCCAGTCGCTCCAAGGAAATTGCCCCTTCACTTTGATACTGAGCTAGTCGCTCATAAGTGGCTACTGTTCGATCGGAGATTGCTTGAGCACGGGTAATCGCCGCGCGTTTTTGGTCGAGGACAAATTGTTCTGGTTTCTCTGTGCCAACGGTGATTAATGTATTTGCATTGGCAACTTGGGCGCGGAGGGGCGCAATATTGCGCTGATAATTGGCGATTGCGAGCTGGATGGTTGCGATTCGTCCGAGAGCCGCTTGTTGCTCGCCGAGGAGTAGCTGTTGCTGCTGACGGACTTGCTGCTGCTGCTGAAATAGTTGTTGCTGCTGCTGAGAAGCTTGTTGAAATACTGTTTGCTTTTGGCTGGCAACAGCTTGCTGCTGCTGAAGGATTCTGGCTTGATTTGCTTGTTCAGCATCAGTGTTGCGAATTGTCAATAGTCGATCGCCAATTTGCACTCTTTGTCCCACTTTGACATAAGTTGCGACGATCGATCCAGGCATTGTCGCATCGATTTTGGTGACATGTAATGGTTCGATTTTGCCTGTAAATGGTAGATTATTAATCTGCGCAGAGCGATCCTGGCGACTGGGTGGATTCGCAGGTTTTTTTAAGCCCTGACGGAGTAGATACAGGGAAAACGTCAGCCCCAATCCGGCGAATACCAATGCCGCAGCTTGATACCAACCGATCGATCTTCGCGCTTGTCGCGTTGCTGTAACCTCTAAGATTAATTCAGACGGCTGCTCGAATTCGGAATTTGGGGCAATCGTTTGATGCTTATTGATGCCCGTTAATTCCAAGCCACCAGGATAGTCCATCCGACTCAGCGGCGGACTCTCTTTCCCCTTTGATTTTCGATCTAATAATCCAGCTTCCGCTTTATTCGGAATAAATTTTTCAAACAAGCCAGGGGCAATCTGCATGTACCCACGATTGACAAATCGTACCGCATCACAAATTTCTTGAGCTGGAGCACCTTTGAGAATATAACCATTGGCTCCAGCGTAGAGCGATTTTGCGACATACTCATCGCTATCATGACTACTCAATACCAGTACCTTGGTTTTGAGTGAGCTGTGCGAAATAATTTTGGTGGCAAGTACCCCATCAATATCGGGCATCTCCATATCCATGAGCACGACATCAGGGAGCAGTAATTTTACCTGCTCGATCGCATCATAGCCATTATCTACCATTCCGACGATATCAAAGTCTGGCTCAGTCTCTAGTAGAGATTTTAGCCTTTCCCTAATACTCTTCTGGTCATCTACCAGGAGAATGCGAATCATGTCCAATTCCTTAGTGTTGTGATACTCATTACCAATTGACTGATGTTGATCTTGTCCGAGCCACTTTAAGGTTTAAGCATATATGTCTGCAACATATATCAATATTATTACCGATTTAGGTGATCTCGATCGCTTACATTTGCTACTGTATGAGTTCATTTTTTAACGCTCCAAAATATTCTTCACCAAACAGCCAAAATAGATACATTACAAATACTATTATTGTGCTTGTTGCAATTATCACTCAAGCTATTCTATCTTCACTGGGGATGAGATCACAGTTTACTGCTTTTCGGTCAAGTGGCTGATTTAGGCACGGGGGTGTGGGGGCGTGGGGGCACGGGAGCATGGGAACATGGGAGAATAGATTTATCACTATTCGCTAAACCACTAAACCGCTAAACCGCTAATTTCTCAAACTCATGCCAACACATCAACAAAGCTCGTGGTACGTGGAAACAGCCTTTCCATTTACCGCCTTTGAGATCTAATAATACTTTGCCTTGTCGATCGAGATAGCCAAACCACTCGCCATGTTTGGGATCGGCGAAATGTGTCCAGGTATATTCATGGACTCGCTGGTACCAAGTCCAGCACTCCTCTCTACCTGTCAGGCGATAACCCATTGCCAGGGCGACGAGGGTTTCTACATGTACCCACCATAGCTTTTGATTCCATTCCAATTGTTGGGGGGGATGTCCGTCGGCATCCATAAAGTAGTAGATGCCGCCATATTCGTCATCCCAGGCGAAGTTAAGAATATTCAACACCACATCTACAGCTTGATTAATCGTCGCCTTATCCTGACGACGATTGGCGATATCCATGATAAACCACATTGCTTCAATCCCGTGCCCAGGATTGATCGAGCGTCCTTCAAAGCAATCTACATGACTACCATCAGGAGCAACATTTTCAAACATGAGCTTGCGCTCTTTGTCAAGAAAATCATTCATCACTTCCTGAACAGTCAGATCCAAAACTCTGTCGAGTTCCTCGCTCGGCAATAACCAGGACATTTCCAGCGTCAGGTTAGCTAGAATCATTGGTACCGCCAGTGATTTGAGCGATCGAGTTCCAGGATAGGTTTTATTATATCTACCCTTAGGATCGTCTTTGCGCCGCAAGACATTTTGATAAGCTTGGAGAGCGATATCTTTTGCCCATGCTTCACCATCGGCGAGGGCATATTGACTAAATGCCATTGCTGCAAAACAGTCGGAGAAGATATTGTAAGGCTGAATTAGGGGTTGTCCCGATCGATCGAGTGAAAAGTACCAATTGCCCTGAGGATCGCGTCCATGTTCCGCCAGGAAGTTGGCACCATGTCCAGCAATCTTGAGCCAATCACTCCTTGGCTCCACCCGATTGTAGAGCATGGAGAATGTCCACACCTGGCGATTTTGAAGCCAGATAAATTTATCTGTATCGTATACCTTGCCAGATCGATCGAGACAAGTAAAGTAGCCACCTTTGTCCCAATCGATCGAATTTTGCTCCCAAAATGGCAATACATTATTCAGCAATGTATCCTTATAAAGCTGTGCCAGTTCCTTAAAGTCGTAGTTCATGTTTCAAGAGTTTGGAGTGTCCCTTTCGGGAGGCTATGCCAACGGAGTTGGGAGTTGGGAGCACCTTTTCAAAACAGTTTTGGGTTCGGAGAATCAGTAACACTGATTTTCAGTCAACGTTAGTGTTATAACTATTCACTATCCACTATCCACTATCCACTAATTTGTCCAACGCTTATTTACTAGTATCTCACGGTAGTCGCGATCCGCGCCCACAGATAGAGATCGATCGATTAGCCGATCAATTACAGTTGCATCTGAGGACAACTTCTTCAGCTAAATCACCAATATTAGTGGGTACAGCGCAACTAGAATTGGCAGCCAAACCACTACACATCCAAATTAGTGATTTTGCCTGTAGATGTACCGAAATCGGCATTAGCCAGATAGTGATTTTACCGCTATTTCTAATTCCTGGCGTGCATGTCATGGAAGATATTCCCGCCGAGGTAGTCCTCGCAACCGACAAGATTGGTGATTTGGTGAAATTAGTTGTTTTGCCTTTTCTGGGTGAAGATCCTAACTTTGCTAATTTGTTCGAGGCGAACCGTTCTACATTGCCGAGCCAGAGTATCATCTTGGCTCATGGCAGTCGAAAAACTGGGGGAAATGCGATCGTCGAACAACTTGCCCATCGGCTAGATCTGAATGCTGCCTATTGGTCTGTAGCTCCAAGTTTAGCGGATACAGTGGCTCAATTAATTGCTACAGGTGCAACAGAAATCGGGATTCTACCTTATTTCCTCTTTGCAGGTGGCATTACGGATGCGATCGAGAAGTTGGTTTCGGAACTCAGAGCGCGGTATCCGCAGGTACAATTAAGATTGGGTGAGCCGATGGGGAATAGTGCAGAATTGGTTGGTACGATTGGGGATATCTTGGGTTCGATCGATCGCACGGATCCGTAGGAGCGGGTTTATGCTAACAATCTTGTTTGTGCTAGAAATCGATCTGCAAACCCGCCCGCCTCAGCAGTCTGATTGAATGTTGCGAAGATCTACCCACCCCACCCTACGGGCACCCCTCCGTGGAGGGGACTTTCCATTCCAGTAAAAAGCAAAGATCGATCTAAAAATTAGTGCAAGATCTAGACAGGGCAATGATTGGTAAAGTTTATTTAGTTGGTGCAGGGCCTGGAGATCCAGGATTGCTGACAATTAAGGGTAAGATCTTATTAGAATCTGCCGATGTGGTAATTTATGATGCCCTAGTTAGTGCCGAAATCCTGGCAATCATCTCGCCTCATGCGGAGCAGATTAACGCGGGGAAACGAATGGGTAGACATTCCCTGCTGCAAAATGAAACTACCGAACTGCTCATCGCCAAAGCCAAAGAACATGCAGTTGTGGTGCGGCTCAAGGGTGGAGATCCATTTATCTTTGGGCGGGGCGGGGAAGAAATGGAAGATCTAATCGCAGCGGGGATACCTGTCGAAGTTGTACCTGGAGTGACTTCCGGTATTGCGGCTCCAGCCTACGCGGGCATCCCCCTCACCCATCGTAATCATAGTTCTTCGGTTATTTTTGTGACTGGACATGAGATGGCTGGCAAATACCGTCCTGGGGTCAATTGGAGCGCGATCGCTCAAAGTGCTGAAACAATTGTAGTGTACATGGGCGTTCACAATCTCGATCGCATTACCCATGAGCTGATTGCCGCAGGGCTATCGCCTGATACGCCAATTGCCCTAGTCCGTTGGGGAACTACACCCAGACAGCAGGAATTAATCGCTACTTTAACAACAGTAGTCGATCGAGTTGAGTTAGAGCAGTTTAGCGCACCGTCGATCGCCGTAATTGGAAGTGTAGTGAAATTACATGATACGCTGGGCAGTCTATACGCGCCAAAATAATGTGTGTGGGTAGCTAAAAGAAGAGGTCTAAATTCCCCTTCTAAAAACCCAGCTATCAACTATCAATTATCAACTAACTAACCGATTTGTCTGGACGCTAATTTTTCAAAGTGCGCCTGAGTCTGATGTAGGAATACTTCGCGACTGTCAACTGCATTCGTCAGTGTCGGAACTAGATTGCGAGCTTGAAGTGCCATGTGCATTTGGAGGTGGGCTACATAGTCACTCATTTCTTCACCTGCGGCTAGTTGAGCAGCAAGGTTAGTTTGTGCGAAATTATTTTCTATCACCGAATCGCTCTTAAGAATTAAGGGTTGGTATCTATTAACTGCAAATTTATCACACCCGATCGGCTCTGACTGGAGCCGCGCAACGAAGTTTAACAAATTTCTACACGTCCCATCATTAGTACTCTATGGACACACAGCATAATCCATTGCTAAATTGGGATGGGAACAAGGCACCAATTCCCAATCGCTTCCCAATCCTATCTTGATTTTTTGTATGAAATGGCTAAAACGTCATCTCGGTAAAGCAATTGTGATTGCTATCGTGATTATCGGGATTAGGTTTACGCAAGATTTGGAGGATTGGAGTAAGCTACTTCACTATCAACCATCGCCAGCAATTGCTAAACTCGCGACAAAAACCACCATGACGGAAACCGCCCGTCGGCTGTTTTATGTCAATTATCCCACGATCGAAAGTCAAAAATTATCACTGAATCTGTGCAAGAGTTCTGAGCATACGATTGTGCTGGGTTGCTATGTGCCGAGTAGGGGAATTTTCCTCCAAGAAGTGGTAGATCCCAGGTTGGATGGTGTAATGGAAGTGACAGCAGCCCATGAAATGCTCCATGTTGTCTATCAACGAATGTCACTGCTGGAACAAACCCAAATTAATAAGCAGTTGCAATCGGCACTAGCAAAGCTTCAGAATCCGCGGATTCTGAAACTAGTCGAGACATATCGATCGCAAGATACGCGAGCAGTGGATAATGAGCTGCACTCAATTTTGGGGACTGAAGTACTCAATCTCAGCTCTGATTTGGAAGAACATTACCGTAAATACTTTACAGATCGATCGGTAATCGTCTTACTATCAGAAAAATACGAGCGGGTATTTACCGCACTACGCAGCAAGGCTAAAATTTTAAATGTCCAACTGGGTGAACGAAAATCAGCCCTTGAACAGCTAGCTGCACAGGTAAAGCAAGAAGCTGCCTCAGTTGACTCAGAACGATCGAATCTCCAAAGTTTAATCTCTAGTAGCCCCCAAGCTGATTATAATTTCCGCGTGTCCAACTTTAACGATCGAGTCAATGGCTACAATCAACTAGTTGCTCGGCTCAGAGAGCAGACTGAAACCTATAATCAAATGGTTAACGAGCATAATTCGATCGCTCTGGAAGAAAAATCCCTAGTTGAGTCCCTGGAAAATAAGTGAAAGTAGGGTGTGTTATCCCGCCAGGGTAACGCACCATCCACAGCAATTCCAAATTCAAACCATTTGTGTACCTGGTAGGGGCGGGTGTCTTGTCGTTGTCTTGACGCACACAAACGGGAGGAAACCTCCCGTTCGATGCGTCGCTTTTTTATGCGGGGGGAACCCCCGCATAAAAACGCCGCTTTGTGCTAGAGATACCCGCAACGCACCATTAATTGACGAACGAACCCGCCCAACCTCACCAGCGACAATCGATTATTGGTGAAGAATCGGTAAAATATTTTGAATTTGGAATTGCTGCACCATCCATGTATCTGCGAAGATTGGTGCGTTTTGCTGTCGCAGAAACACACCCTACGTGAACGAAAAATTGAAGTGCGGAATATGGTTGATAGTCGATCGTTGATAGTTGTATAGTTTTAGCCTAAAGCCTTTCCCACTACTAACCCCTAAAATCACATTGGATCGTCTGTCTACCATCGCTCAAAAGTTCTCTGAGTCTAGCCAAGTAACCGATGTTCGCGCCTTTGGCAGTGGCAATATTAATGATACATTTCTCGTCACAGTCGCAGATGCCACCGAGCCGCATTTTGTGTTGCAACGGATTAATACCCACGTTTTTTTGCAGCCGGAACTGGTGATGCAGAATATGCGGATCTTCACGAACCATATCTGCAAAAAGTTGCAGTCAGAGGTAAGCAATCCTGAACGACGCTGGGCAGTACCACGGGTATTATTGACTACTGAAGGGGAAGATGGCTGGCTCGAACCCGATGGTACCTATTGGCGGGCGATTAGTTTTATCGATGACTCGGAATCTGTCGATATTATCAAAGATGTCGAACATGGGCGTGAAGTGGGCTATGCTCTGGGCAGATTTCACGCGCTGATCAGCGATCTCGATCCCACTCAATTAGCCGATACATTGGCAGGATTTCATATTACGCCCCAATATCTCAAATATTATCAGCGGATATTACCGATGTGTCCGGTGGAGCTAAATTCTGAAGTAGATTATTGCCTCAAATTCGTCCAGGAGCGGCAGGAATGGGCGAGAGTTTTGGAAGATGCTAAAGTGCAAGGCAAGCTACCTTTACGACCAATTCACGGCGATCCTAAGGTCAATAACGTGATGATTTGTATGGTTACGCAACAGGCGATCGGAATGATTGATTTGGATACAGTCAAACCAGGACTAGTTCACTATGATATCGGTGATTGTCTCCGATCGGGTTGCAATCCCCTCGGAGAGGAAACAAAAGACTGGGAGCAGGTTTATTTTGACACCAAAATGTGTCGATCGATTCTCCAGGGCTATCTGTCTCAAGCTAGTGGTTTTCTGACTGATTATGACTATGAATTTATGTTTGATGGAATTCGATTAATTGCCTTTGAATTGGGCTTACGCTTCTTTACTGATTATTTAGAAGGCAATGGGTATTTCAAAGTTAAATATCCCACCCACAACCTCGATCGAGCCTTGGTGCAATTCAAACTAACTGAAAGTATCGAAGCGCAAGAAACAGTCATTCGCCAAATTATTGAGGATCTTCGCCCATGATTATTAATTTTGCGCTCCAACCATTTCCCACCGCTAGTAAGTTACCGCAAATTGAAATTAATGGTCGCGTAAGTAGGAAAGGTAATGATTTATCGATCGAGTATCAATTATTTGGCGATCTGAATGCCATCTCGATCGACTCACCCGCAAGCGTTCCCAGTCGTAAGTTTCATCTATGGGAAACCACTTGCTTTGAGTTCTTTATTGGTATTCCTGGCGATGCTAATTATTGGGAGTTTAATCTCTCACCATCTGGCGATTGGGCGGTATTTGCGCTCGATGATTATCGGCAGGGTTTGCGGGATGAGTTAGCATTTGCTTCCTTGCCATTTAAAGTCGATCGCTATCCCAATTACATTACCCTCAGTTTAGAATTCGATCTAAGTGAATTAATCTTAGCTGAACAAGATCTAGAAATGTCGGTGACGACGGTGATTAAATCTAGTCAGGATGAGCTAAGTTATTGGGCGATTTCACATAGCGGCAAGGAAGCAGATTTTCATCTACGGGATAGTTTCTCGATCGAGATGTAATGTGATAGATTCAGCTATTGTAGGGTGTGTTACCGCGTAGCGTAACGCACCAACATACTAAACTGCAATTTCTAAAGCCTAAACTCTCAGTAAGAACACCAGTCACTCCAGCTACCTGGATAGAGCTTGGCTGGCTCAATTCCGGCTAGATGGAGCGAAAATAAATTGACACAAGCTGTCACGCCGGAACCGCAATAGACAATCGGTTCGATGTCCGGCGAAATTGCCGCCCACCGCTGTTGATGTGCCTCGACAGGCAAAGCAAAGCCTTCGGGGGTAGACACGCCTTGCCAAGGATAATTGACGGCACTGGGGATATGTCCGGCGACGGGATCGATCGGTTCGGTATTGCCCAGATATCGATCGGGTTCGCGGGAGTCGATCAATACATGCGCGGGTGAGGATTGGATCGCTCTAACTAGATCGATATCGACAGTCCAGTTTGACTGAATTTGGGGCTGAAAGTTGCCAGACGTAGTTACTTGGGATCGATCAGCCGTGACAGCATAACCAGCTTTGACCCAATTACTGTAACCACCATCGAGGATGGCGACACGATCGTGTCCGTAATAGCGTA
>JANNDL010000094.1:0-5845 GCA_031387665.1 Chamaesiphon sp. OTE_75_metabat_95
ACGCTACGCGAACGCTACAGCCCCCACTTCACCAGTAAATATTCAGCCATTATTACTTGATGTCAGTACTACAACCCTAACTGTTACACCAGAACAGTTTGTTAGCCTGTGTCTCAAAAATCCTGACTTACGCCTTGAACTAAACCCGAATAGAGAATTGATTGTGATGGTTCCAACATTGCCGATTAGTGGGAAACGCAACGGAGATCTATCGGGTCAAGTTTGGTACTGGAACAGACAGACAGAATTAGGTGAAGCATTTGATTCTTCCACAGGATATGACTTTACAGCACTCGAAGGTGGGATGCCCTCTCCTGATTCCTCATGGATTGAAAAGTCTCGACTAGAAGGGGTTTCCTTTGAAAAGTTCTTTACAATCGCGCCTGATTTCGTCATTGAACTACGCTTCAGTAGTGATGATTTAAAGCCAACACAAAAGAAAATGTTGGTATATCAACGGGTAGGAGTGCGAATGGGTTTACTCATCAATCCGCAGAAGAAGCAAGTAGAGATCTATAGATCAGTAGGGCAAACAGTAGAGATTCTAGAAGCTCCTAAATCGATCGACTGTAACGAAGTCATGCCAGGATTTATCCTGGACATGAGCAGAATTTGGTAAAACCCGAAATTTTGTCTTGACAATCGATCCGCTACAGCCACAGGTGCTTGTAAAATCCTAGACTAATGCTGGTTGTTTTGGTGTCCAAGTCCAGGCTGTCCCTGGAGGATCGATACTAGGTTCTTCTGTCGGAGCATAGAGAAACTTAGAAGTTTTACTATTATCCGATCGATCTATCCCCACTGTGAGATAACAAGAGCCAGCCATTGGTGAACTATTGGCGTTCATTTTGACATACCAATGGGTCAATGGGATCTCCTGAATCGGTTCAATTCGATCGAACAAAAAGTTATTATCACCTGCAAACGGTAAGCCATATCGAGTCGGATTAAACTCTCCTTTTAAGCCCTGTAGAGCCTTCGCTAACACATCTTTATCTCCTCTGACACCTAAAACCATATCCAACCCAACCAACAGCTCTCGCCGGACTGGTGTAATCCAAAACTTTGCACCTTTAGTCAAGGGTTTGAGCGTCTTTTCGCCAGAATTACCGACTGGATAAGAGTGCAATTGTTGATAGAGTGTAGATATCTCACTACTAGAATCAGCTATGCTACCGATCGCCAGTTCTAAGCAGGGTAAATCCTGACGAATTTGGGTAATTGGTGAATCAGTTTTTTCCCGCATCTCGATTCCGGCTAAATTTAGCACCAACCCAAAAGCAGTAGAAGGTGGCATAATCGGGGCAGTCGATCGATATACACCTGCTTGAAATGCTCGAAAAGCAGCAAATGGAGCTTGAATTCTCAACCATAATGTTTCCATTTATTTGCCCTCAGCTTGGAGAAAATTATCTGCTAAATCTGTCAGCATTTTTTGAGGATTTTCGTAGAGATTGACACCTTGATTTGTTAAATATTCCCGTTGTGCTGGTGGCATATTGCGGACAATTTCACCACCTAGCCAAAATTCATTCCCTGGTAAATCGTTATCTTTGATTCGATCTAGCTCAGGAAATTCACCTTTATCATCAAATCCATAGGTATTGTAACCAGCAACTAAATTGGGAGTTAGTCGTGCTACCACACTACTCGGAGCCATCTCAAAATAACTCCGCGCATGACCGCCAGCCACATCAGAAAGTTGACTAATTGCATCAATCAGCGGCTTCACCCATTCAGGTTTAGCTTTACAGTCAGAGTGTGCAAGTGCAAAGGGATATTGATAGGCTGTATGTGATACTTCCCGATGGAGTAAGGCAGATTTAGCTGAGTTTTTCCAAGTGCTAACACCTGCATTCATGGGAGATTGATTGAACATTGCATCAAAACGATATGGTGTCAAAGCAACAGCTAAATTCATGCGGAAAATACTATCGCGTTTGGGTGGCATTCCTTTGTTAGCGGTGATTGCAACTTTGTCAGCCACCATGAAACCAAATATAAAATCATCAGCAAATTTCTCAGCATTTGGAAATTCTTTGAACTCGACAGCTAATTGATCTTGATCGTGCAGTCGTTTTCGATTGCATGGCAGCTCTTTTTTGATTAAGATTTCCCGCAAGGCATTTCGCATCGATTCGGGGCTGATGACGGTATATTCTTTATTACCCTTGGCGATTTTTTGGAGCACGGTGCGATTTTCTTCGCTTTCACCGCGATAGTTAGAACTAGGTGCGGGATAAGTGAGAATAGTCGCAAAAAGATTCTTAGTCATGATTTTATCTCTAGATTTGTTGAGTCAAAGTTGATTGATAGATGGCACAGTCCACTTGAGTGGACTTGATTTACTAGCCCGTGATTGAGCTACGGGCGGTTGTAGAACGAAGCTCATATTTTTCTAGCTATTGGCGGATAGTGCAAGTAATGTGAGTGTGCGAATGCGATCGGTTTCAGCATATAAAGATTTAGTCAATACAACATATTCTTCGGGCTTGATAAACTGAGGTACTGAACATAAAGTAGAAACAAAGTAATTAACAAAATCTGATTGCTCTGTCCGACTCCGCACCGCAAGAAAAGCATCTTTAGCAATTTTTTCTTTGTTATCTTCATATTTTTTCTTTTCGGCTGGATTATCTTTCACCTCTGACCACTTCAGGTCATATTTACTGCTCAGTTTACGTCCGACATAATTTCTAACTAGATCGAAAACTAGCTGCTCGATATTTTTATCAGTTCGATCTGTGTCTGATTCCTTCATTGGTTTTGCCTCGTTATCAAAAGTTATTTTTACATCATGTTTGAAATAATCGTTTTCCATGCTTTGTTCGTAAGGTATGGTACATAGCAAAGCATCGAAACCCATATACCAAGGACGATTTTTAACTAGATTGATTAATCTTTGTCGTCGAAATAGCGGATTCCAGAAACTTATTTTAATCTGGTTATATTTATCGATTGTCGGTTCATCTGGATCGATTCTGGTAGAGGATAGTACTCGAACATTATTCCCCTGTTTTTCGGTGTGAATTACATCTACGCCTAAAATAGTTGATGCTGTAGATTGTTCGCCTGTTTTAGCAATTAATCTATCGCTCAGACGAGTCATCATATCTAGCGCACTTTCTACCGCCAGATCCACCACTGCATCGCGAGGGCGATAACCAGACTTTTCGATACCTCTCTCACTCAGCAATTTCAGGAATTTATCGCAGAATCTTTTCAAATTAGCTACATCTGGGATTGCGATCGAATAGCCGACAAATTCTCTTTTCTCACCAATTTCTTTCGATTCTTTTCCCCGATCGATCTTAAAGATTTGCGGCACATAAATTTGACTAGCAAATAACCAAAAATGCAACAGCAATTGATATCGAGCGCGATCCTTAAATGGGACTGTTTCAGCATTAGCTGATTGAGCACCCAAGAAGTAAGTACTGGGCAAATCTACCGCGAATGTTTCTGGCTGGATCAATTCCAGCCAAACCTTAGCAGCATCTTCTTTATACTCCCCCTCCGCACGAGCTTCAAAAGGTTTTCGAGTCGTAGGTACACCCCGTAAAATACTCCAAACCACATCCCGCCATAATTTAATCCACACCCCATCTTTACCATCAGAACTTGTGTCGTACTGAGCATCAGCTAAAAAAGAACCTTTGGGAATGGCAACTGGATAACAATAGATTTTTTTCTTTTGAATCTCTCCAGTTGTTTTATCGATTTTTGGCTGTTTGGTATTGGTGTCAATTACCTGTTCTTCAATTATTTCTACTGGCGGAACTTCTTCTTTTTTCTTGTTCAGACGAATTTTAGGTTCTCTGGTTAGTTCAGAGGTAGCACCATAAGCCTCATCAAATAAAGCTTCTAAACCAGCCTGATTAATTTCCAGAGTCGCACCTTCGGAACTCTCTGTAAGCTGGCAAATCATGCCATTAGCAAGCTTTGCCTGGAAATTAGGATCTCGCTTCAGCCATCGATAAATCAGAGCTACTCCTGCCAATCCAGCCCGATGCTGGGAGGAAGGTAATTCAGCTAATTGATAGTTGAGTGTCAATACCTCAATTGCTGCTGGTTTCTCCTTTGTTTTAGTCAAGTTCCACCTCCTGCCATTCTTTAGTCATAAATCCTCTGTTTTCACTATATTTTTCTGATGGTGCAACACCGAGATATTTCGGCATCCAAGCAGGTTTATTATTAAACTGTGCCCATTTTCGTGGGACGTTGATGATGTATTGCTCCTTGCGATATTTTTCCTGAGATTTAGGAGCCATAATTCCTTTGACTATTTCCAAATCTCGATCGAGAATACAAGGCATGGTAAATTCATCTGTATCTCGAAAAGATCCAGGTGTGGCAAAGTAGCCACTGGTTAAAAATGCTGCCATTCCATCCGCATGACGCTCTTTTCGGGCGAACTCTTCCAACCCTTGAGCCAATCGATACTGACTGATCTTGCCATCACCCAAGGAAGCTATAAATTCTCTTGCTGTCGATAGCTCTTCTTTCTCATAAGGCTTGCTCATTTTTTCGGGTAATTGATAGATATAGACATCTGCAAAATCTCTAAGCAGGTGGCGATTAGCTCTCCCAAACCTCTGTACTAGCGATGAAATTGGTGCGAGTTCGGTAATCAGAACATCAGCATCGAGATCTAGACTCATCTCACATACTTGGGTAGTAATTGCGATCGCAGATTGAGCAGACTTATCTATATTTATCCCAAAAGCCTTTACTGTTGAACCATGAACTTGCTGTCGATCGGCTAGGGTAAATCGACTATGATATGTGAGAGCCTGAATTTTATGTTCATGTTCTAATTTTCTTGCGATCGCAATACATCGATCGACTGTATTTACTACCCATAAAACTCGCTTACTTTGACGATAAGCTTCGATCGCTTTCTCGTAGGCAAAGTCAAAGTTTTCTGCCAAATGCAACTGATATCGGTCTTTTTCTTCTTTAACTTGAAGATCTTGTAAATCTAGCCGATCTTGCTCAGTCGGAAATACACTTAAACCAGCTTTTTCTAACTCCTCTCGCCGCGACTGTGGCAAAGTAGCTGTCATACACAGCACTGGAATATCGAAATGCTTGAGAAAGCTAACTAAGTTATCAAACATCGATCGATCGAAACTGTGTACCTCATCAATAATCACCGCACTATCAACTAAAGCGGGCATCAGGCAGATACTTTGATAACTATGCTCCATAAAGCTCAAAAACTGATCCACCGTCGCACTAAAGAAACGTTTCGACCAAAAGCTCAACGCATATAATCTTTCATCAGCTTCCGTGCGATAAACTTTTTGAGCATTCTCTCTACCATCAGGATTTTCTCGCATCGCTTCTAGCTCGTATCGTGCCGTTCCCGTTATTAATGCTGCATCTGCTTCTGGTGCCCAACCAACATAATCTTTAAAGCCTTCTAAAGCTGTTCCACGAGTAGGATAGAGAAAGATAACTTTACTAATTCGATACTTTTTAGATTGAGCTTCTGCCCAAATCCAAGCGGCTAGGGTTTTACCGACTCCACAACCTGCAAGCAGTAAAGTTCGATGGCTTTGAAAGCTTAACTTTGCCTGAAACTCATGGAGCATTTCAGCTCTAAGTTGTTCTAATTGTGCTTGACTATGATCCGCAAAAAATCTCTCTAATTCAAATGGTTTATGTTCCTGTTTAGCCTTAATCTGTCCCAATCGAGGATAGATAATTTTAGTAGCAATTTCATCCTCTGCGATTGCATCACCATGCACGACAGCATCAATCCAGTCAGTAATTTCAAGATCTACCCGAACCAACCCAGAAGCAACCCCATCAGCAGCAATTAAACCAGCTTTAACGGCTG
>JANNDL010000115.1:0-62612 GCA_031387665.1 Chamaesiphon sp. OTE_75_metabat_95
GCCGAAGGTACCCAATTTGCCAACCCCAGAACACTGACCATCAATCCTGTCAGACTTGGAACCGATAATAATTTCAACATCCAATTTTTCTCCTGAATAAATATCAAATAAATGCTTGCCGCTAACTGACTCTTGTTAGAGCAAAAAAGGGGTGTGTTTCGAGCGATTACACTACAAAACTTAGCGTTAATTAGACATGTAGGGTGGGCACTGCCCACAAACCATTTTTGACTTAGTAATATAGATAATGGAAGTGGCTAAGATCGATCAACGTAGAGATTTCTCGATCAAATCAAACAGTTCTAAGTCCTTTTGATTCGCTTATATATGGTCTGTGGGCAGTGCCCACCCTACACAGCTACCCAGTTTCTAGCTAACAGCATATCCCGTATATGGACGCTTGTACAGTGGCTGTAGTCCCAGGACAATATCTTCCTTTGGTACACCCATCTCCACTAACTCTTGGGCTAGATCCGCCTCCGTCATATTCCGCTGAATCCAGATTTTGCCATTCTTGATATCGAGATGAATAAAGCAATTGTAAACTCGCCGAAATTCTTCCCAGCCAATATCTAATAATTGATAACGGTCGTGCTCAGTATCAAAAATTAGTTGTGATTCAATCTCTGATCCCGAATTATCCTGCTCAGACAAAGATCGATCTGACAGTAACTTGCGAATGGCTTGGCGGTATTAAGCTATTCTTTTCATGCTGTAATCACCTCACCGTCTCTATTTTATCAATCATTCCCTTTTGGTAAGATCGAAAACCGATAAATCAGATACAGGATTACGCCAAAAGTAGAAAGAGTAATTAGAGAAGTGATTAATTGAAAAACACTTTTAACGATCGTCATGCTAAATAATGCACAAGCAACGATCGCTAGCAACTTACCACTAGCAGGAATCTCATTAAACCAAGTGAGAAATTTTTGATAGGTACCTTGAAGTGACTCGATGTTGATATTGGGAAGGCTGGGGAAATTCACATCGATTTCCTTGAGCGGCTGAGATTCTGGCTTGGTAGATCGATCGAACCCAACTTTCATATCTTGGAAGCGGCGTTGCCATTCGGACGGTTGTTGTTCGGTCATGAGTTAGGGTAGATACTAGGAATAGGGCTTAGACTTTAGGCTTTAGACTTTAGGATTGGGCTATTAGTATGACTAGGAACAGGGATCGGCAATCGATTAATCCGTCCCTAAAGCCTAATCTTGAATTACTTCAACTGCAATTACATCGATCGTATCAGGCGGAGTATCGCGGACAAATTGACCTCGATCGACTTTGAGCAATTCGCCACAGTTATTACATTGAATCTCGCTGCCATTGACACCTTGGAGGGGATTGCTACAGACGGGACATTCCGCTTCGACGATACTGCGACGGAGCCACCAGAAAAAGCCCAAAAATCCAATAATGGGGGTGACAATTGCCAATCCAATCACCACTAGAGCTGATTTGACGATCCAGCCTAGTCCGAGGCTGCCCAGCAATAGACATACTGCTAGGATTGTGAGCCAGGATTGAAACCTGGGCAAATTTACTTGAAATAGATTGGGATTGTTGTTCACTCAAGTTTAGCTCCATCGAACTGGAAGCCTAGTCTTTGATTTAATTGAGGATTGTGCTCTACTTTCTAGTTTACCCTGAAATATCGGCTTCCGGCGACTACCCCGCGATCCTGTAGAAACTCTGTAGAAATGGCAAGTTCGACGCTTTGTCATTGGCGGATCCCTGTGTTCACTTGTTAGATTGAAGAGAGTTATAAAAAAACTTATAGATTCTTATTAAGTCGCAACAAGCTCTATCTCCCGACATTTTTTATGACCTCGATTCAAGACCGTAACATTGCTCCAGCTAAATTAGTCAAGTCTAGTGGCGAACCATTACCAATCGATCTACCCGACAGTGCGGCGCAGATTTGGCTCTATTCGGGGATCTTCTGGATGTCGATCACGATGCTGATTGGTGTCGTCGAGGCTGTGAAGCTTTTCTATCCTGAGTTCTTGCAAGGTGTGCCAGCATTGGCTTATGGGCGGCTGCGTCCGGTACATATCAACGTTGGAATGTTTGGGTTCATGAGTATGGGCTATCTGGGCGCGACCTTTTATATGGTGCCGCGTTTGACTCAGACACCGCTATTTTCCGAACGGTTGGGTTCCCTTACTGCTTGGTTCTGGAATTTCAATTTGCTCGGCGGCTGCATGGGGATCATGATGGGCTTTAGCAAGGGCAAGGAGTATACGGAGATCCCATTTCCGTTTGACATGACGATCGGAATTCTGGTAATTGCGATCGCTGGCAACCTCTTTTCAACGATTACACTCCGGCAGGAGCGGCGGGTATATGTATCGCTGTGGTACATCCTGCTGGCAATTATTCCGTTCCCGATTTACTACACCCTTGGCAATGCGTCGAAGTTTAGCGGGATTGAGGATGCAATTATCAATTGGTTCTACAGTCACAATCTGTTTGGGATCTGGCTAACTACCCTCGGTTTAGCCACCCTCTATTACATCGTTCCTAAGCAGGTAAATAAGCCCCTGTACAGCCACATCGTCTCATTTGTAGGATTTTGGACACTGGCAGCTTTCTACCCCTGGAATGGCGGACATCACGTGATCTGGGGGCCAGTACCGATGTGGGTAATGACAGCTTCGGTGACGGCTTCGATCGCGATGTTTATTCCTACCTGTGCGACGATGATCAACTTCGGTGGTACGGCTTGGGGTACTTGGGAAATCATGAAGCGGGACATTGGCTATCGGTTTAGCTTGCTGGCTTATGTCTGCTATGTCGGCGCATCCCTGTGGGGTACGGTTCTAGCCGTAATGTCCCTCAATGCTATGCTCCACTTTACCAATATGACGATCGCTCACGTTCATCTGGGATTCCTGGGCTTTGGCGTACCTGGTTTGATTGCGTTTACCTACTTCTATTTAGAGCGTTCACTCAAACTCCAGTACTCCCAGAATTTGGCCAAGTGGCATTTCTGGCTGACGATGGCGGGGATTATTGGCTATGTGGTTTCGATGGGTATTAGTGGCTGGATCGAAGGCACTGCGTGGGAAGCAGGTGGTTCACCCCAGAGTACGATGCTCGATCGATATCCCTACCATGTTGCCCGTGCTGTCAGTGGCTTAATCGTCATGGCAGGGCAGTTTCTATTCGTTTGGAATGTGTATAAAACAGTGAATTATCCGATCGCAATTCAATCGACTACCCCCGACTCTCTCGAACAATCAGGTGTCACATCATGAGATATATTAGTGTTTTTCCGATCGTGGTGATCCTCTCGATCCTATTTGGATCTGCCTTCACTGGGCTGGTAATTGCCCCTGGAGTAGCCTCTGATATCGTTCGCTCCCCCAGCGTCGGTTTGGTCGCATACTCACCCACAGAAGCCAAAGGGCGCAAGATCTACGCCCGTGAAGGCTGTGTCTATTGCCATTCTCAACAAGTCCGCAATGTCAAAGCGGATGAGAACTTAGTTGCTGCATTTGGAGTTTCTAAGGCGGGTGACTACTTCTACGATTTACCCCACTTCTTAGGAACCTCCCGCCAGGGGCCAGATTTGTCCAACGAAGGACGAGTGTGGCGACGTGATATTGGTCAACCTGCGCGAGATTATCTGATTGGGCATTTTATCAATCCTCGTCAGTACAATCCCAATTCGATCATGCCTGCCTTTGATTATTTAACAAGACAAGAACTGTCCGACTTGACGGACTATGTTCAGTCATTGGGGGCATGGAAAGATAACGTTAAAGAGCCGCTCAAGGTAGCGACAGCAGATCATGAATCAATTAATTAGCCTATATCTGGGCATGACAGCAACTCCAGAAAAACACGCCCAGATGGGCAGTTGGTTTGGGGTTGGAGACGGCGTGGTGATTATGTGGTCGCTGGTGTGGGTGCTGTTGCCGATCAGTGTTTTAGCACTGGTATCATTAGCCTGGGCGACTAAAAATGGTCAGTTCAAAGATGCCCAAGAAATCGCCGAACGTCAGTTGAAAATTGAAGACTAAATCATGTTTTGCATCAATGTGTAGAGACTAGTACTAGACGGCGGAAGTTTCCCCTTGCTTTTCCACCGCTCAATTCGGCTCCGCTCACTGAGCGAAGTCGAAGTGAACACCCACCCTATTTATGCCGCTCAGTACTAGTAAAAGCATCGATTTAAGGGTACCCATGAAGCGGCGTTTTATGCGGGGGTTTCCCCCGCATAAAAAAACGACAAGACAGCGGCGTTTTATGCGGGGGTTTCCCCCGCATAAAAAAACGACAAGACAGCGCCGTTTTATGCGGGGGTTTCCCCCGCATAAAAAAACGACAAGAAAGGGCACCCCTACAGGTTGACTGTGTAGGGGTGCCCTTCATGGGTACCCTCGGATCTACGCAAATTACTAGCCCACCAGCTAAGGTTTACGCACTCCATCTCTAGCAAATCTTGGCAATCAGCTACTCGCCAGAACATTACCTAAAAGTTATCCAATGAAAATTTTAGTTGCAGCGGATATTTCGCCTACAGCCGTGCGGATTTGTGAGTTTCTCCAGAACTATCTCAAGCCACTCGCCGCAGACATGCCCGAAATAACAATCCTGCATGTCTATGAGCCAGAACTAGACTATTCCGAAGCAGCTCCAACCCAAAATTGGCAAGCCACCCCCACTAGCGAACATGAGTTGCGCCATATTTTTCAGCCCTTAGCTGCTAGTTGCAAATTAGAATATGTGGTGGTCGATCGAGCGTTGGGTGATACCATTCTCGAATACGCTACCAAAGTCGATCTAGTCGTCATGGGGCGGCGACGACGGGGACAAATGGTAGAAATGATGACGGGTAGCCTCAGCCAGTTTGTACTGCATCGGGCTTCCTGTCCCGTGATGATCGTGCCGGAGCCGACAACTCGCCAGCTAGCGTACAAGATGCTGCAAATCGAGTCTCTGCCGCCCACACAGATGTCGGTTGAATCCCTGGCTCGACTGAAAGTGCTGATTGGCGTGGCTCAAGCCGATGGCGAGATCGTGCCCCAAGAGCGGCTCTGGCTAGAATCAAATGTGCCTCAGCAGGGCTTTCCCGCAGGCATCGTCTGGGATACACTGCTGACGGAGCCTGTGGATCTGGCGCAGGAATTAGCAAAGATTACCGATCCTGCCCAGCAAGAATTGACTTACTATGCGGCTTATTTACTCGCAAATACTGGCAGTGAGTATCATTCGGCTGAACGCCAATCAATCGATCTAATTGCCACTACATTTAACCTAACCGCCGAGAAAGTAGCCCAATTGTCCACACTCGTTAATTCCTCCCAAGCGCGTTTACAACAGCGGGATGGAGAATTAATTGCCGATCCTGCTCAAAGAGCGACAATTGTTGAAGCAAAAATTCTCCGCTATGCAACAGCAGCAGCCGTACTCGGATCAGATCCTTCCCCATTACTCAGTTCCTATACCCAATCGGCAGCACTGGGTTTACAGATGAATCTGATTGCTGAAATTGCCGATATTTGGGGAACGAATGAGTTTGCTGTTAAGCCATTTTTTGAGGAAATGGTCGGCAGTTTGGGGTTGGTGAGTGCGTGGTTAATGGCACTAGATTTGACTAAATTAGTCCCGAAAGTTGGAGCTAGTCTGGGAGCCGCTGACGCATTTACAGCGACTTGGGCGATGGGACAAACAACGGTTGTTTATTTTGAGGCAGCCGCATCAAAACCTGAAGTGACTTTAGATTCAATCGCATTGCGCCAATTGTTCAAACAAAACCGCAAATTTGCTGAAGCTATTTACGATCGCAATGAGTTGGCAATTGAGGCTCAAAAGCAAGAACATGCCACTCAAATCAAGGGACTGACTGAGGCTGTAAAAGCTGGAAAACTGCCAACTGAAAGCTATCAAAAACGCTTGCAACAACTGTTGTTGACAGTCAATCAGCCTGAACTTGTTTTGTTTTAGTCGATGGGTGGAGAAAAGCCTTAGGGTGATGGTGTGAGGATTTCCTGCTGTTTAGCTAGACAAAACAGCTATGATTATTGGTGAAGATCGATACAGATTACCACCATTTCACTCTAGACTCTATCCCCTCCTCCCCCTTCTATGCTACTTTCCAAAGGATTTGAAATTGAAGTCTACACTGGTACACCCCAAGGCGAGATTGTCGGTTTGTCCGATCGAATTGTGGCGGATTTGGATGGGTTTATCATCGAGCCAGATAGTCGCAACGTTGAATACACCACCGCGCCATTCAATTCTTATGAGCGGTTGCTCTGCGCTTTAGTTCGCCCACGTCGTCAGTTACGCGCTTATATTCAGACACTGGGCGACTATACGCTGATTCCAGGAAGTACCCTGTCTCTAGGTGGTACGGACAAATTTTATCGTTCCGATCCTGAAAATCCTTATCATACCTACATCGAACAGACTTACGGTACCGATGTTGTTACAGCTAGCGTGCATATCAATATTGGGATTAGCGATCCAGAATTGCTAATGCGGGCTTGTCGGCTAGTTCGAGTAGAAGCTCCCCTTTATTTAGCCTTGAGTGCTGCGTCTCCATTTCTAAATGGCGCGCCGACAGGTTATCATTCCACTCGCTGGGGCTTGTTTCCCAAGACACCTACCCATGTTCCCTTATTTGAGAGTCACGCCCACCACATCAAGTGGGTAAACGAACAGCTAGAGCAAAAGACGATGCAAAATGTCCGTCATCTCTGGTCATCTGTGCGTCCTAATGGCGATCGCCGCCCCTACAACCTCAATCGACTCGAATTGAGGATTTGTGACCTGATCATCGATCCGATCGCCTTGCTCGCCGTTACTAGCCTGATTGAAGCAAGATTGTGGCAACTAATGGAGAATCCCGATCTCGATCCTCTGGTGATGAGTAGTCTCTCTGCGGATGAATTAGTTGAGCTGGCAGATGCCAATGAAATGCTGGTGGCTAAATCTAGTCTTGATGCTACTTTACGGCATTGGCAAGATGGTCGATCGATCGCCGCTCATGACTGGATTGATGAACTTTATGATGAGGTGCGTGAATTTGCCAAGCAGCGCGGCTTTGCCTGCTTCCTCTCCCCCGTAAAGAAAATTCTCCGCGAAGGCAATACCGCTCAACAGTGGTTAAGAGCATATGAAAAATCTGGCGACGCTCAGGCTGTGTTGATCCAAGCAATCTCCCAAGTAGAACAGCAAGAAATCGAACTAGATCGATATATCTGCCAATCGGTAGGATAGACTTTGGGCTTTGGGCTTTAGGTAGATGAAAAAATGCTCTCAACTCCCAACTCCGAACTCCCAACTCCCCGAAATCGAAATATAAAGAAAATCTATATATTACTAAAGATTGCGAATTGTAACGAAAGTTGCTCTATCCTTTGCCCAATCTTTATTAAAGCTGTCTTTTCGCCCCTAGATTGAGCGAATCTCAATTTCTCGCCAGCCAATTTTGAACTTATGCTCCAGTTAGTTTTAGTCAATCCTCAAATTCCGCCAAACACTGGAAATATCGCCCGGACTTGTGCCGCGACTCGAACCAAATTACACTTGGTTGGGCCATTGGGATTTGAAATTAGCGATCGCACTGTCAAACGGGCTGGATTAGACTACTGGCCTTATGTTGACCTCAAAATCCACGATTCGATCGATGAATTCATTCAATTTCGACTTCAACAGCCTGGACGCAATATTGGGTTTAGTGTTCGGGGTCGTTGCAGTCATTTTAAATTCCAGTTTGAGGCTGATGACTGGTTATTATTTGGGAGCGAAACTAGTGGGCTACCAGCGCAGATGATCGAGCAATGTGCTGCGACAGTGTATATTCCCATGAATGAGCCAGAAGTGAGAAGCCTCAATCTCTCAGTCAGCGCGGCTGTGGGACTGTTTGAAGCGCAGCGTCAAGTGAATGGATCATCGGGTCAAAATCTCATCTGACTCTAGCTCAAATCGAGTCTAGAGTCAGATGAGATTTTTTGGCAACTCGATTAAGATAATTCAATTGAACTTTAGTGAAATAACTGCCAGCGTTTAGATAAGAAATTTCTATCATTGGTTTACTGGATATTTGTGAACTAAATTAGCATTTTGGTAGATCGATCGGCTGAAAAATTAGATCGATGATTGAGATTGAAATTAGTTGATTTAAAGTTTTCGTGTTTTTTGATACAGCAGCAGATCGGAGCGAAATCATCTGCCGCAAATAGCTCACGTTCGATCTCGGATCTAGTAATTTACAGTAGCACTCAATCGATTAATCCCTAAAATTTTTAATTCATTTCCTGCTAATTCAAGCTAGACCAAAACATCGACACAGCAAGCATTACAACTCACTCGACTGGTGCTTGAAGATCGCGATCTTCGATCGATGTTTGACAAAAAACCTTGCAAATTGTTGCATCTTCACTTAAAGTAGCTTTAGCGATAGGGATCGCTACTGACACAGGGCAATTGGTTGCACTTCTCTGACTCGATCTACGAATCATTGTGAAAATCCAACCAAAAAATTAGCTAATCTGATAACTGTCACTGTGTCAATATTATTTTTGGTGTGAATGGAGTTAGAAGTCAGTTAGCAGCGGATTTGTCCAGATAAATTCATGCCGCTGACTACTGTTGTACTCAAAGTTAGGAGGTCATTTTTGTTGAAACCCGAAGTTACACAGAAGGTTGAATTAGTCAATATCCTGAAAGATGCTGGTAAATTGCCAGCTAATCGATCGTCAGCAGCAGTCACCGAGCCAGCATCGGGACTGGCCAAAATTGCAACTCTATTTGCTGACAGCCGGAGACGCACATCACTGATGATGCTCGGATTGGCAGTATTAGTGGGCATGACTAGTTTTCCCACCACTAATGTTGATACTGTTGCCGTCGCCGCAGAGTCAGTCGCAACGTCAATTAAAGCTGGATCAGCTTCCGCCGTCGCTGTTGCCCAGCTACATACTGATGTCTCAGCGATGCAAGCAAAGTATGGCAAAAAATCGTCGGTACTAATCGCTCAGTCCATTCCAACCCGTTATGTGACTCAAGCCAATGCCAGTAGTTTACAATTTGGCAGTGAAGCTTCGGTAACGATCGATGTTGCTTCACCAAAAACTAGAGCTTTTAAACCTGCGCCAACTGGACAAGCTGCTTTCAACCAAGGTGGCTATGAAACTGAGTCCAGAGAATATGAAGATCGTTCTCCCTCTACCGCACCAGGGATTACTACCATCGGATTTTCCTGGCCAGCCGCAGGTAAACTAACCTCCAGATTTGGACGACGGTGGGGTCGAATGCACAAAGGCATCGATATTGCTGGCCCTGTCGGTACACCGATCAATGCCGCCGCAGATGGTATCGTGATCTCCGCAGGCTGGAGTTCCAGTGGCTACGGCAACCTAGTAGAAGTCAAGCACAGCGATGGTACTACCACTCGCTATGCCCACAATAGTCGGATCTCAGTTATTTCTGGTCAAACTGTTCGTCAAGGTCAACAGATAGCTGCAATGGGCAGCACAGGGCAAAGCACTGGCTCCCACCTTCACTTTGAGATTCGGCCTACAGGCGGAAGTGCCGTCAATCCGATCGCTCATTTGCCCGCAAATGGCTAGGTCGATCGGCCAATTTCTAATTTATTTGGCGGAAACAGTGTTTTGATCGCGCTTTCCATGTTATCATTGGATACGTTGAATAGTTTGGCTCGATAGCTCAGTTGGTAGAGCTAAGGACTCATAAGCCTTCGGTCCCCAGTTCAAGTCTGGGTCGAGCCATATTTCATACAAGTACCAGTAGTAATATCCTAACCTTAAACTCTAAGATTAGGCATTACTACTGGTAATTTGTTTACAATACTCAATAGTGACAAACTGGCAGTCGGAACTACAGCTAGAATGGCAAGCTCAACTTGACGATCTAGTCACGGCATTCGCTTGCGCCACCAGTAATCAGAGTTGGGCAGCAGCTTCAGCAACCGGAGAAGTTGTGTGGAATCCTGGGCAGCTAAAGTTAGTAATATTACAAGCGGCGAATGGACAATCGATCGATCGAATTGGATTTAGTGTAGATAGTCGCTGGCTAGCTGCGGGTGGACAATCTGGGCAATTGTTGATTTGGGACTGCCAAGATCCTGACCACGCACCAGAATTAATCCATCAGATTGAGATAGATAAATGGATCGACCATTTGGCTTGGCATCCGCTCGAACCACGGCTAGCCGTCAGCTATGGTTCGCAGCTAGAAATTTGGGATTTACCCACAGCTCGAAAGATCGCCACTGATAAATTTGACCAATCTTCTATCTGCGCTCTAGCTTGGCACCCTGATGGAACATCCCTGGCAATGGCGGGGTCTAAAGGGATTCAGATCTGGTCAGATCGGGACAGCAATGCCCCAATTCAACGGATTGAGATTAATACAGCGAGTTTGAAGATTGCGTGGTCTCAAGATGGCTGCTACCTGGCTACTGGCAATCTCGATCGCACCCTCACGATTATTGATTGGCACAATTCTTCCGAGCAATGGACGCTCGCAGGCTGTCCTGGCAAAATCCGGCACATCGGCTGGATCGGATCTAGCAGCACCCCATGCTTGGCAGTTGCTAGCGGTAGCACAGTCCTACTGTGGCAACTGACCGCAGATGGGACGGCTTGGACAGGTCAATGCTTGGAAGGTCATCAAGACATCGTGACAGCACTTGCAGTTCATCCTCACTACCCACTTGTTGCCTCTGGCGGGGCCGATGGGTATACCTGTTTGTGGTCGTCAGCAGGTGAAATCCACCAAATCATCACGGCGGATCGCAGTCAATTTACGGCATTAGACTGGCAGCCAGATTCCGAATATTTACTGACAGGTAGCCAACTTGGTGCGATCGAACTGTGGGCGATGCCAGCATAAATACGGATGAGGGCGTGAAAAAATTATGATACGATTGTAGCTATAAGATCGCGATAACACTAGTTTACTCAGTGTTAATTGAGCCAAGCAATGTAATAATTGTGGATCGTCACGTACTGAGCTAAACTGAGAATCTAAGTCAGCGATCTAGCTACTATCGTTGTTCTCTCAGCCGATTAATTTAAAATTAGTGACAATCATCACTAATTTTTACAAGAATCAGCCAAAACTACTATTGACGACTTGCCTAATTTAAGTATAACTATTAATTACAGGCAAGCTACAGTAACTAAAACTTTTCATCATAAATAAGGTTAATTTAAAATGTCAAAAATTTGGCTTACCTGGTTGCAACCTAGTATTGGTGTTTTGGGAACAGCGTTAGTTCTATCTAACCCGCTATGTTCCAGTGCCGCACCTAATTCAGGCACTACAGCTTCCACTAAAGTACCCGCACCTTATCCATCGTGGAGTGGATTGAAAGCTAATGGTACAAGCATCGATAAAGAACTATTAAAAGGGATTCCTACGACTCCCGATCAAGCAGTTCGTCAACTAGCCATTGATACAATGGGTAGTAGCGCGAAGCCATCCATTGCCGCAGCGAAAAGACCCCAGAACTTCGATCCACTGGCAAGTTTTACTGGCGCGCCAGTCAGATTCCAGCAGTTGTCGGCTAAGGCAAAGCAACCCGTCCAGATCAAGCAATCAATCGCCGCAGCTTTGAATCCAACCACCAAGGCTAAAACCAAGGTCTTAGTACCTGGCTTGGCGATTGGGACTGGAAACGTCCAAGTATCTAGTCAAGTTTTACCTACTATCAAACCAGCAGGTGTAGTAGTGGCGGCTAAAGTTGGCACACCAGTAAATCTCACCTCAATGGCTGCTGCCAAAACTGAGAAAGTTGCTACTCCATACCCAGTAGTTCGTCCAGAGTTGATGGACAAGCTCCAAGCAGCTCCAGTCGTTGCTACTCGTGTTGCTGAAGTCAAAACTGCATCACGGGACTTAAGATCGATCGGATTGCCTAAAGCAATTGACACCATCTCAATCAACCCAGTTGCCGCTATCCCCAATGGATTGCAGCAACTATTGGGCAACAACCTCGATGGTAGCATCAAGGTTTCAGTCGCCCCAGTCTCAAAAGCAACTGGGCCTAACTTCCGATCGATTTCCGCTCTCACCAAGCTAGTTTCACCATCGGAGCTAGTCGCACCAGCATCGGTGACAACAGCTAGTCTCCGGTTAGCAACAGCTCAATCCTACACGAATGTAATCAAATTTAGCATTCCTGGCGAAACGATCGTGTCGAGCAAGCCTACCACTACTGCAAACGCAGTAACGGCAAAGGTCAAAACCAACCTAACTACTGAAACCAGTGGTCAGAGCAGCAAATCTGTATCGCTGATGACAGCGCGCGGCTCGATTTCGGCAATTGGTCAATCCTGGATCTCGGTTAGTCAAACTAGCAATCTGGGTGGCTTGATTCTCGGTTCTCAACAGCTAGCGACATTGCCAAAGGTAATTAGCTTGGCTCCAACAAATGTAGTGAAACCAGTTAGCTTCACGGCCTCAACTGTCAGCGATTTAGGTAATATTAACTAGTTGATTTAAACAGTTAATCCTAAAAATCCCTGCCTAGTAAATAAGTAGGGATTTTTAGTTGTATCAATTATTTAAACTGAGTTCGCAGTCGGAAGAATCTAGTAGGGTGTGTTATCCCGTCAGGGTAACGCACCATCCAGAAGATTGGTGCGTTTTGCTGGCGCAGAAACACACCCTACGCGAGCAAAAAATTGAAGTATCGTTTACTTGCTTTTAATTTCCGCTAATAAAGATTGGAGATCCGCCGTAGTCATCCGTGCCCCTGGAATGGTGACTAACTGAGCAGAAGCCAAAGACCCCAATCGACCTGCTGTCGCCCAGTCTAGACCATTGGTGATCCCGTATAAGACACCACCAGCATAGATATCGCCCGCACCCACAGTATCGATCGCTTTCACTGGAAATGGTGCGATTTCAATTAATGTTTGACCATCAAATATTAACGAACCTTTGGGACCAAGAGTGACAGCAAAAGTTTTGGTAATGGTTTTTAGATATTCGATCGCACTGGTCAAATCTTCAGTACCAGCTAGCTCAAATGCTTCACTTTCATTAGCAAATAATAGATCGACTCCAGTGCCAATCATGTCGAGCAGTCCCTGCTTAAAGAACTTCGCCATATTCTGATCTGATAGAGTCAGCGCGACTTTTTGACCAGCATTAATTGCAATTTCCCTGGCTTTGATAGCGGCTTGTTTGCTATTTTCACCCGTCACCAAATAGCCCTCAATATAAGTATAAGTAGACTGGGCGATCGATTCAGGTACCAGCTCAATATCTGATAAGTTCGAGGAAATCCCCAAGAACGTATTCATCGTCCGATCTGCGTCTGGAGTGACAAAAACTAGACATTTGCCCGTAATTCCTGGCTCTGGCGGGTGAACTTTGAGGTTGGTATCGACACCACTGGCTAATAGATCTTTGAGATAATATTCTCCAGGTTCATCGCTCGCAACCTTACAGGAGTAAAACGTCTTTCCACCAAACTGACTGACAGCAACAATGGTATTTGCACCAGAACCGCCACAAGTTCGTTTGGTGGCACAATTCCCAAGATGGTCTAAAATTTTGTCTTGACTGGCTTGATCCAGTAGTGTCATCACACCTTTATCAATGCCCAATTCTACCAGTACTTCTGGATTGACCTCACATTCGACATCGAGGAGTGCGTTTCCTAGTCCATATACATCGTAGCGTGTCATAAAAGTTTTGCGCCCTAGAACATTAGCAGTTGACAGGCTATTATCCCATCGATCGTGGAGCGTGCCAAGGGCGATCGAGCCTCAATTGATAATTGATAATTATTAATTATTAATTATTCGATCGATACATGATTTGAGCTGCCGAGCAACAGCCTGAATATAGGGTTCCTTCAGTAAGTTACGGTGATGACCACTGACATCGTATACTTCCACAGCACCAGCTAGATCGCCCCAGCCCAAGTCAGGATGCAGAGCTTGGGTAATTGGTTGAATTGAAGAACGGAACAGGGTAATTTTGCCAGGATAAAATTTCCCCATATAATTTTCACCAGCTTGAAAATTAGCTTCCAAAACTTTGAGATATTCTGGGGGCAAATCTGCGGTCCAATTATCCAGCATAAACTCTTTTTGACTATTTTCCTTGTTTTTGTATTTCAGTCGAAACACGATCCGATCTTTGATGTACTTGACTTTATCTGAAACATTCAGTTGTTGAAAATTCTGAAGATGAATACCGACAGTTGGCAATAACGCGGGGCGAACATTGAGTAAACTCGGTGATTCACTATCGAGTAACGCTAATAAATTCACCTGTTTACCTTGACTTTCTAGTTGACGAGCAATTTCAAAAGCGATTAAGCCCCCAAACGAATAACCAACTAGTAAATAAGGGCCATCTGGCTGCACGGATTGGATGTCGGAGATGTAACTGGCTGCCATTGCTTCAATCTGAGTCAACGGAGCTTGGATTCCATCTAAACCTTGGGATTGGATTCCATAGATCGGTCGATCCAGCCCAAGCTGATGGGCTAAAGGATAATACTCCAGGACGTTGCCACCAACTGGATGAATGCAGAATAAGGGCGTTTTGGAGCCACGGGACTCGATCTCTACCAGTGATGACCAAGTTGTCGATCCTTGTTCTTGGCGGATGACCGTGGCAAATTGTGCGATTGTCGGTGCCGCGATAAAAGTCGCTAGGGGCAATTTTTGATGCCAGATCTGCTCTATTTCGGCAATTAGCTTGACTGCAAGCAATGAATGACCCCCCAAGTCAAAGAAGTTGTCTTTGATGCCAACTGGCTGGATCTTCAAAACTTGCTCCCACATTTTGGTTAATTGCAGTTCCAGCTCATCGTCAGAAGTCACCAAGAGGGTATCTAGTTGACGGATATTCTGCGGTACTGGGAGCGCACGACGATCGATCTTACCATTTGGCGTGAGTGGTAGAGTATCTAGAAATACCACCGTCGATGGCACCATGTAGCTGGGGAGTTTACCTGCCAAAAATTCACGGATCTGTCCGACGCTAAGGGGTCTGAGTTGATTCTCTCCCCCAGGATCCGACTGTTGTTGGGACAGCCGCTCCTCTTGAGAGTCGATCGTAATGTAAGCTACTAAGCGGCGATCTTCGGGATTGTCTTCACGGACAATCGCCACTGCTTGGGCGATTTGGGGATGTTGACAGAGGATGGCTTCAATTCCACCCAATTCAATTCTAAAGCCTCGCAGTTTGACTTGAAAATCGATCCGCCCCAAACATTCAATCTCTCCGGTTGGTAAATAGCGCGCCAAATCCCCCGTCCGATAAATTCTGGCAGTCGGATCGGTGCTAAAGGGATTGGGGATAAATTTCTCCGCAGTCAGATCCGGCTTGTGCCAATAACCTCTGGCTAATCCCGCGCCCCCAATATACAATTCTCCGGTGACTCCGATCGGGACTGGCTGGAAGTGAGGATCTAAAATATAAATCTCAGTATTGCCGATCGGTTTGCCGATCGAAATCCGCTGTTCATCACCCTGGACTTGATATGCTGTTGACCATACTGTCGTTTCAGTAGGGCCGTATAAGTTCCAGACAGAAGAGCTTTTCGCGAGTAGTTGAGTCACTAAATCGGTGGAAATTGGCTCTGCACCAGTGATTACCTTCAGGTTTGGTGCGCCTTGCCAGCCGCTGTCTAGCAACACACGCCAAGTTGCAGGAGTCCCCTGCATCACGGTAATCCCCAATTGGGCAATAGTTGCTGCCAATCTTATGCCGTCCATCGCATCTTCGCGACTCACCAGCACTAATTGGGCACCGACAGTAATCGGTAAGTAAATTTCGAGTACTGCCATGTCAAAGGAGAGCGTAGTGACAGACAGCAAAATATCTGTAGCTGTCATGCCTGGTTGATGCTGCATCGAGGTGATGAAATTTACCACTCCGCGATGTCTGGCTTCGACTCCTTTGGGTTTTCCTGTTGAGCCAGAGGTGTAGATCAGGTAGGCGATCTGATCTGGATCTGTGGCGACAATCGACATGTTGGTAGGTTGAGTGGAAATTTTAGCCCAATCTGTATCCAGACAAATTAACTCAACTGATGACCGATTTTGGAGGCGGCAGGTTAACTGCTGCTGGGTTAAGATGATCCTAATTTGGGCATCTTCGAGCACATATTCAATCCGATCGAGTGGATGATTTGGATCGAGTGGCACATAAGCTGCACCAGTTTTGAGAATGCCCAATAATCCAATCATCATGATTGGGGATCTTTCCACATATAGCCCCACTAGCATGTTGGGCAGTATTCCCTGCGATTGCAAGTAGTGCGCCACTTGATTGGCGCGATTGTCCAATTCTCGATAGGTGAGCTGTTGCTGCTCAAATACAATCGCAATGTTGTCGGGGGTGCGTTCGACTTGTGCTTCAAATAATTGGTGAATACACTGCTGTGGGTAGTCGATCTGAGTCTGGTTCCATTCGACTAGTAGCTGGTGCCGCTCGGCATCAGTCAGGATATGTAGCTCATCAATTGACTGTGCTGGATTGGCAATAATGCTCTCAACCAATTTCTGAAAGTGCATCGCCATTCGGTCAATCGTGGCAGCCTCAAACAGATCTGTGGAGTATTCAAAATGACCGAAGATACCTGATTCTGTCTGTTCGAGCTTGAGCGACAAATCGAGCGGACTCGATCTTGGAGCTGGAGTAGAGCGAGTCCTAGTGATGTTAAATTTTTCAGTCAATCTAGCTAAACTTTGCAAATCGGCGTTGCTCTGTGCCCAGCTAAACATTACTTGGAATAAGGGATGATAGCTCGGCGAACGCTCGATCTCTAGAGCTTCAATTAATCGATCGAATGGTAAATCTTGATGCTCAGATGCTTCGGATACAACTTGGTTCGTCCGTTCTAATACCTGTGTAAAAGTTGGATTGCCTGATAAGTCAGTCCGAAATACTAGTAAATCGACTGCCGATCTGTTGCTAATCTCTATCGGTGTGCCAATCAGGAGATCTTGACGATCGACATAGCGATAAATTAAAACCTTAAAGATCGCGAGTAGAGTCACAAATATGTCAACATCTCGATCGGCGGAGATGGTCTTCAGTGAGTTTACCAGCTTCTCCGCCAAGCAAATCGGCTGAAGTCCAGATCTGTCAGTAATTACAGATGGACGCGACCGATCTGTGGGCAAATCCAGCAGTGGTATGCTTCCAGCTAGTTTACCCCGCCAGTAACTAAGTGATTCCATTGAACTTTTTAGTTGACTGCCGCTAGTTTTCAACATTTCTTTTGCCCCTGACCTAAAAAAGTTAAGTAGTTTTCTTAAAATATAACAGCGATTCGATTAGGAGTTGTAGTTACTTGTTTTTCGCGATCGATCCTAAGCAAAATTACTAATTATTTCTAATAGAAATGACTGAATATTAGAGACAGGTCAACTTGAACAGAGAGACCATCAGCACGATCCTTCTTTCAATAGGACTACCTTCACTGTTTGGAATAGGATTCTCAAATCTAGAGCCAGCGACCATTGCAGGATATAAATCATATCCCAGTAGAAAATTTCATCAGATTCAACGGTAGCACGTCCTTTGACTTGCCACAACCCCGTAATCCCAGGCAATACTTCGTAGCGCAAGAACCGATCTCGCGAAAATTGTGACGCATTCTGGATTGACAGCTCATAATCTCTAACTGGCAGTGGACGTGGCCCGACTAGGCTCATTTCACCCTGCAAGACATTGATCAACTGGGGTAATTCATCGATGCTGTAGTCACGCAGAAACTTCCCAATTTTAGTAATCCGAGGATCCGCTTTAATTTTGAATAAAACACCACCTTTGACTTCATTTTGAGCTTCTAGTGCTTTTTGAAGTTCGCCAGCGTTTTCTACCATCGTCCGAAATTTCCAGACTCGGAAACGATGACCTTTCAAACCCACACGCTCCTGCCTGTAGAAGATTGGACCCGGAGAAGTTTGCTTGATCGAGACAGCAACCGCTAGCAGCAGCGGTGATATGATTAATAAAATTATTGAGGCTGCGAGTATATCCAGATTCCGTTTCAGCCAAAAATTAAACCCGAAAATCGGCAGGGATTTAAACCGAATCGTCGGAATTTCCTCGATCATCTTGGTTTCAGAGGATCGTTGGGGTAGTTGAAGTTCTGTCGGTACCATTCTCAGATGGATTCCGGCTGATTTCAGGTTCCAGAATAAGAGAATCTGATTATCAATTAACTGCGGTGAACAGATAAATACTTCGCTCACCTTACGCGATCGAATTTGAATCAAAATCTCTTCTAATTGAGTTTGGACATCCCAAATCGATAGATCGACGATACTGTCGATTTTAAACTTTTGGGATCGCTTGAGCAATTTTCGGACATGCTCGATATCACTCTGATTGCCCATCAGCACAATTGCTTGCTTGAAGATCGGATTGCGCGTGCGAATCTCGATCTCGATTGCGTCAAAGATGATTCTCGCACCGCCAATCAGCAGAAAATTGAGAATCAACGCGATGACGAACACCGAGCGAGACACCCAAATTCCTGGTTGATAGAAAAAAGCCGCAATTAATTCAATAATGTGGGCTAGTGCCAAAGACTTGAATAATTTGGAAAATCGGTGCAGCTTGTCATCAGAACCATAAAATCCTGATGCCGTGAGTGTCCCAATCCCCACCGCTACAATGGGAACCATCGCATCATTAACACGCATTCCATCAACTGGAGTGCCTAGACGATCGGCTATTGTCCACGACAGATACAACATCGCGGTGTCCAACAAGACTAACGCGAGTACTTTCACCCCATTAGCGATTGTCCACCACCGAATTGATAGATGTCTAGCCCTGATATCTTCTGTCTGCCACCGATTAGCAGCGGCATCTGTTTTTCCTAGATCGGTCATGCGATCGCTCCGAGCGTAATGTAAGAGGTTAAATAAAATCTTGCAGTGATCTTAATCACTAATAACTGGTGATATTTGATAAATATATTGCTTGCTAAATTCACAATCCTATCATCGTCAAAATAATACTGCTGATGCAAATATTTTTTGTTGAATTTGTCAAGATATCACAATTGACCTAGACTGAGATTATCATATAAATCAATGTTGAATTCGCTCACGATCTAAGTTCAGTCATATGGCTGTTGGAAATTGACGATTGCTAGACAAAAATCGAATGTACACATTCAACAAAGTAGATGTTTTTAGTACATACTCAATCAATCTGCTTAGTAGCTAGAAACTAGCTGAGTCGATGACTTGCTAAACATCACCAGTTTCGTCGAGATCGGCAATGTAGATTGAACCTAGCTTGGAGCCTGCTAAATCAATCGATCGAGCCGATCTCTGGATCGATTGAGGACGAGATGTAAAATCTGTAGCTGCCAGAATCAGCGGGTCAAATCGATGGATAGTCGAAACCTGGGGATGATTTTAGCTCCAATTAAAAATGTTTGATTTTGCTAAACAAATAATCATTAGTCAGTCAAGCAATACAGATAAATCTCTACCAAAGATCGAAAATTAATGCATCAACCTTCAGTTCATTCAAATTACGATCGCGTATCTGTTGTGATCCCAGCACATAACAGCGATAAATTTTTAGCCATGGCGATCGAAAGTGTCCTCGCCCAAACACATTTAGCGGGGGAAATTATTGTCGTTGATGATGGTTCTACCGACGATACTAGACTAGTTTGTGCTAGCTATCCAGGGATCAAATATATTTATCAAGCGAACCAAGGTGCCGCTAGTGCGCGAAATACGGGGATAAGTGCCAGTACAGGCAACTATTTAGTCTTTCTCGACAGTGATGATTATCTATTTCCAGAAGCGATCGAGATTGGGATCGATTGCTTGAATGCCAGTCCAGATGCGGGATTTGTCTTTGGTAGTTATTTATTTAAGCTGATTAATTCTGATGGATCCTATACAATCGGGCAGCTCTCTGACGATCCGCCCCCAGTCGCTAGCTATAGTACGATTTTAGCCGCTCAACATAAAATTCAGTGTGCTACAGTCATTTTTCGGCGCACGGCAATCGCGGCGGTGGGTGGATTCGATCCGAGTTTAGCCGTGATGGAAGATCTGCATTTATTTCTAAGCATTGCGCGGATCTTCCCAATTTACTTTCACGATCGAGTAATATCGGAATATCGATATCATGGTAACAATCTATCCAGCGGATCGGCAAAAATGCTGATCGGGACTCTTGCCGTTCAGGATTTGGAGCGGGAGTATACCACTCAAAGTCTGGATCTGGCGGATCGGATCGCCTATGCCACTGGGCGAGCAACTTGGCTGAAATTCTTCGGAGATCGGTTACTTTATCAAATCATGCGCCAGCTTCAGGCAAAAAATTGGGTAGCGGCAATGGGAAATCATCGCTTATTATTGCACTACGATCCGCAAGTGGAATCGATCGATCGAGATATCTACGCGGTGGCGACATCGGCTTTGTTTGAGCACCTAGATCGATTGCCGTTTGAGTCCGCGCTGGCTTACTGGGAACACCAACTTGATGGCGGATCGGGACTGTTGCCACTGCCAATTGACAAGCCCCAACTAGCAGAGCCAAAGCTGGGAGGCGGTTCGAGATCTTTTGAACTCGATCGAAGATTGATTCACGATCTCCAACTACTCAGTCAGCACCAAGACGTGACACTAGCAAACACGCTCTTAGCTGCATTTAAGGCGTTACTTTACCGTTATACCGGAACGGAAGATCTGATCGTGGGGATCCCTACGGTAAGTCAGATTGATGCCGAAATGTTTGTAAATGCGGTAGCAGTGCGAACTAATTTAGCTGGTAATCCCGCATTTATCGATCTACTCCAACAGGTACAGCAGACTGTAGCTTCAGCCCAGCCTCATCAACATCTACCGATCGAGCTGATTGAGGGCTTGCAGTTCCATGTTACCTGGGTATTTGAAACAGACGTTGAATTTGACAAAATTCAGTTGGATCGGCTCACAGCACTACCGTGGCTGATTGAAACAGGCACAGCCAAATTCGATCTGACCTTGTATCTCAAACCAACTAGCGATGGCATCACCGGACAGTGGATCTACAATTTGGATCGATTCGATCCAGAGACAATCGATCGACTACATGAACACTTCCACAACTTATTAGCCGCAATTGTCATAAACCCTCACCAATCAATCGCCGATTTACCCATGTTAACCAATTTAGAACGACAGCAATTACTCGCAACTAATCGATCAACCCCAGCTTCGGCGCAGCATCAATGCCTTCATCACCAATTTGAGGCTCAAGTAGCGCGAGATCCAGATCGAATTGCCCTAGTATTTGAAGATCAAAAAATCACCTATCAAGAGTTAAACAACCGTGCTAATCAATTGGCTCACTACTTGCAAAGTTTGGGAGTGGAATCTAATCAATTAGTTGGACTTTGTGTCGATCGATCTATTGATAAGATCGTCGGAATTTTCGGCATTCTCAAAGCAGGTGGCGCGTATTTACCGATCGATCCAAGCAATCCTCCCGAACGTTCGGCACATATTCTCACCGATGCTCAGGTTCAAGTATTAGTAACTCAGTCTGGATTGCTAGGAAATTTAGCTAGTTGCAGTCAAGTAATTTACCTAGACAGAGATCTGCAAACGATTAAGACATATCCAACTATTAACTCAGATCGAATTGGGCAGCCAGAAGATCTCGCTTATGTCATCTACACTTCTGGCTCCACGGGACAGCCTAAGGGCGTATTAGTCAATCACCAGAATGTGGCTCGGTTGTTCACAGCCACCGACAATTGGTATCAGTTTAATGAGGATGATGTCTGGACATTATTTCATTCCTTTGCCTTTGATTTTTCAGTTTGGGAAATTTGGGGAGCATTATTATATGGTGGGAAATTGGTAATCGTTCCCTATTTTGTCAGTCGCGATCCGACCGCTTTTTATCAACTGCTAGCAGCCGAACAAGTTACTGTCCTCAATCAAACACCGTCAGCTTTTTATCAACTCAGTAAAGTTGATGAACAGTTGCACTTGAGTCATGAGTTAAGTTTACGACTGATCGTGTTTGGGGGTGAGGCATTGAACTTGCCCAGCTTGGAGTCATGGTTCGATCGACATGGTGAAACGATGCCCCAATTGGTCAATATGTATGGTATCACCGAAACCACTGTCCATGTCACTTATCAACCATTGACTCGTGCCGATTTGCAAGCTAAAGGTAGTCTGATTGGTCGGCCAATTTCCGACTTGCAAATTTATCTTTTGGATGCCGAGTTGCAACCTGTGCTGATGGGAACTAGCGGCGAAATGTATGTGGGTGGAGCTGGCGTATCTCAAGGCTATTTACGACGGGAAGAACTGACGCGGGAGCGATTTATCCCCCATCCATTTAGTCAGGATCCGCAGGCGCGACTGTACAAGACGGGGGATTTGGCGCGATATTTACCAGATGGCAATCTGGAGTATATCGGGCGGATCGATAACCAGGTCAAAATTCGCGGTTTCAGGATCGAGCTGGGTGAGATTGAAGCTGTGCTAAGTCAGCATCCAGACATTACTGAAAATGCTGTAATTGTGCGTGAAGATCTACCAGGAGACAAACGTTTAGCTGTGTATTTAGTCACCAACAACCAGCAACTTACCACCAATGATTTGCAGAAATTTCTCGCCGCACGACTACCGACGCACATGATTCCTGCCGTGTTTGCGATCGTCCCAGTGCTACCACTCACTGTCAATGGCAAAGTAGATCGTCGCGCTTTGTTGGCAAATCAAGTTGAGAGCAAAGTTATCGGGAGGAATCATGATGTAACAGCAGATATCTCAATTGAATCTAATCTAGCTAATCCTAATCAAACAACTGAATCAACATCTAAAAAATCGACCGAAGCTATTTTGGTAGCAATCTGGTCCCAAGTATTGGGGCAAGCACAAGTGGGCATCGATGACAATTTCTTTGAATTGGGTGGACATTCGATTTCGATTCTACAGGTAGCCGCAGCCGTGAGACAGCAATTAGGCGGAGTCGAAATACCTGTAGTTAAGCTGTTTCAATATCCCACTATTGCCAAGTTGACAGCCTATCTCAACGGCGAACAGCAAGGTTCATCGTCAAACGATCGACTCAAAAATCGCGCCGAATTGCAGAAAGCGGCGAATGCGCGGCGGCGGCGGTAGGGGCTTGGGAGTGTGGGGGTGTGGGAGGTGTGGGAGGTGTGGGAGGTAAGCGTCCTCCCACACCAAATCTCAAAACTCCATACTATGGCGGATCTCGATCGACTGTTTGGAAGGATAGAGTATAAAGGAAGACAACTCATTTGCCCAACTTAACGAGAAGCAGGGGTCTAAGTCCCCACTCTAAAAACCCAATTCTCAATTATCAATTATCAATTATCAATTAATTTAACTACCTCTCACCCTCTCTCATCCTGAAATGAACACAGAAACAAATCAAGATCTTGATGGTATCGCCATTATCGGGATGGTCGGTAAATTTCCTGGAGCTGATAATGTCGAGCAGCTCTGGCAAAATCTGTGTGAGGGGGTGGAATCGATCGAGTTTTTTGGAGCTGATCAGGTGGATCCGAGTATCAATCCTCAATTGAGTCAAAATCCTGATTACGTCAGGGCTAGAGGCATTATGGCTGACGCGGATTCCCTAGATGCTGCCTTCTTTGGGATTAGTCCGCTGGAAGCTGAGGTGATCGATCCGCAAGCGCGAGTTTTCTTGGAGCTAGTATTTAGCGCGCTCGAACATGCGGGTTATAGCCCTGATAAATTTGATGGGTCGATCGGTTTATACGGAGGATGCAGTCAGAATACATATTATACCAACCATCTCCTGGGACGCAGGGATGTTCTCGATCGAGTTGGCGCGTTGCCGATGATGTTTGCGAGCGAGAAGGATTATCTGACGACGCGGGTTTCGTATAAACTCAATCTCAAAGGGCCAAGTGTTACGATCAGTACTTCTTGTTCGAGTTCTCTAGTCGCCATCAGTCAAGCATTTCAAGCGTTGAGCAGCTATCAGTGCGATCTGGCGGTGGCGGGGGCGGTATCGATCGCTGCACCCCAGCATAGTGGCTATTTGTATGAAGAGGGGAGCATTTTTTCACCCACTGGTCACTGTCGCCCGTTTGATGCTCAGGCTCAGGGGACAGTATTTGGCAATGGTGGCGGGATGATTGTGCTCAAGCGGCTGGATGAAGCGGTGGCGGCTGGAGACAAGGTGTATGCGGTGATTCGCGGGGTGGGTGTGAATAATGATGGGGCAGATAAGGTTAGCTTTTCGGCTCCTAGTGTGGATGGACAGGCGGAAGCAGTGGCGATGGCTCATGCCTATGCTGATTTCGATCCTGAGACGATTTCCTATATTGAAACCCACGGCACAGGGACAGTCCTGGGCGATCCAATCGAAATCGCCGCACTGACTCAAGCTTTCCGGCTCCAAACTCAAGCTAATCAATTTTGTGCGATCGGATCAATTAAGGCAAATATCGGTCATTTGGCGGATGCGGCAGGAGTCGTGGGACTGATCAAAACAGCGTTGGCACTAAATCACAGGCAATTACCACCAAGTATTAATTTTGATACGCCCAATCCCAAGCTCGATATTGAAAGTACTCCGTTTTATGTGAATACCAAGCTGGTAGCATGGCCACAGGGCACAACTCCCCGTCGGGCAGGGGTGAGTTCGTTTGGGGTGGGCGGTACCAATGCCCACATTGTGCTGGAAGAGGCTCCCCCAGCTAGAGTTTCAGGAAAATCTCGACCTGCTCAAGGCAGCGCTTCGCTATCGCAGCAGCTACTATTAGTATCTGCCAAAACGAGTACGGCGTTGGCGGCAGCTACCCGCAATCTACAGGCACATCTGGAGTCACATCCTGATATTAATCTCGCTGACGTTGCTCACACGCTCCGACATGGACGCAAAGATTTTAACTATCGCAGTTGTGTGGTTTGTTCAGATCCGGCTGATGCAGTCCAGGGATTGGGCGATGGGCGGCGGACAACTTCTCGGCAGGTGTCAATTCGCAACCCAGGCGTGGTGTTTATGTTTCCTGGGCAAGGTTCCCAATATGTGAATATGGGGCTAAGTTTCTACCAGGATGAGCCTGTATTTAGGGACATAATCGATCGATGTGCAGACATTCTTCAGCCATTATTAGGATTGGATATTCGATCGATCTTATATCCCACGACTCCAGATGTGGAGTCGGCGGCAATCACATTAGGGCAAACCTGCTTTACCCAACCCGCGCTATTTGTCGTTGAATATGCTCTTGCTCAATTGTGGCAGAGTTGGGGCGTAGTTCCGCAGGCGACGATCGGACATAGTATTGGTGAATATGTCTCTGCTTGTCTGGCTGGAGTGTTTAGTCTCGAAGATGCCCTATTACTGGTGGCAAATCGCGGGCGGATGATGTGGGATTTGCCACGGGGCGCGATGCTATCGGTGCGGTTGTCAGCCGCAGAACTTGCGCCTCAATTGGGGGGCGATCTGGCAATTGCGGCAATTAATAGCCCGACTCTATGTGTGGTGTCTGGCTCTAGTGAAGCAGTTGAGGTTTTGCGATCAAAATTAGAATCACAAGAAATAGCCTGTCGGTTGCTGCATACCTCTCATGCTTTCCACTCAGCGATGATGGATCCGATTGTGGATAGTTTTGGTGATGTTGTCAGCCAGGTAAAACTATCGCCGCCCCAAATTCCATTTGTTTCTACAGTAACTGGGGACTGGATCACTGACAACCAGGCAACGGATCCAGTATACTGGGCGACGCATCTACGGAGTACAGTGCAGTTTGCTCCAGGCATTGGAACGATTTGGCAGCAGTCAGAGCGGGTTTTGCTGGAAGTAGGCCCTCGCACGACGACGGCAACCCTCGCGCGGCAACAGGCATCTGCCCAGCAAGTGGCAATCTCTAGCCTCAGTGATGCCTCAGATAATGAGTGGACAAGTCTGCTTCAAGCCGCCGGACAATTGTGGTTGGCTGGAGCCGCCATTGATTGGGCCAAATTCGAGGGAGATGAAATCCGCAATCGGGTTCCACTTCCAACTTACCCATTTGAACGCCAAAGGTTTTGGATCGATCCACTGCCGCACCACACTCGCACTCTATCTGAATCAAAAATCGGATCGCAGCAACTTCAGGCATCACCATCTATGTTGACGACACCAGCTCCAGCTACTAATAATTCCAACCTACCTGTAACCACCCTGCTCAAGGAAATGTTTGCAGCAACATCGGGGCTGGAAATGACGAATGTGGCGGCAGCGACAACATTTTTAGAGATGGGTTTAGACTCACTATCTCTGACTCAAGTGAGCATTGCCCTCAAGAAGAAGTTTCAAGTCAAGGTGACGCAGCGTCAGTTGCTGGAACTGTACCCTACTTTTGATACCCTTGCCGATTTTCTGATCTCGACAGTACCTTCAGCAGTTTTACCTGTAGCTGCTCCAGTAATTATCGATCTAGTAGTCACTACAACTCCAGTTATTCCACCCCAAAATACTAACGGTAGTCAGCCGCAAACTATTCCCAACCTTCCACCCCAATCAGCAGGATCGAGTTTACTCGAAACTGTGATTGGGCAGCAGTTGCAACTGATGGCGCAACAATTAGCGTTATTGGGGCAACCTAATTCTTTACCAGTACAGGTTAATTCATCTCAAAATGGTGCAGCTAAAACACCACTAACGACTCCAGGGGTATTCGCAGCACCAGCCCAATCGCCGGAACTATTACGCAGCCGGATCGAGCTACCCAATGCTGGCAAAAATACTAGCAAAGCTCTAACAGCCAGCCAGCGCGTTCATTTGGACACAATTATCCACACCTATACCCAGCGCACCCAAAAATCTAAGCAGTTTGCCGCCACACATCGATCGTATCTCGCCGATCCGCGCACTGTATCTGGATTCAATCCGACGCTCAAAGAGATGGTGTATCCGCTGGTAGTCGATCGATCTAGTGGCTCGAAATTATGGGATATCGATGGTCATCAATATATCGATTTGGTCAGTGGCTTTGGCTTGAATCTGTTTGGCTGGTCGCCGGAGTTTGTAACTGAAGCGATTACTCAGCAGCTTCAGCTCGGCATGGAAATTGGTCCCCAGTCGCCATTAGTTGGTGAAGTTGCCAAACTAATCTGCGAAATGACTGGACTCGATCGAGCCGCCTTCTGCAATACTGGCTCGGAAGCGGTATTATGCGCGATGCGGATGGCGCGGACGGTGACAGGGCGGGATCTGGTGGTGATTTTCTCTGGTGCTTATCATGGCATTCTAGATGAAGTCGTCGTGCGGGGTACCAAGCAATTGCGATCGATTCCAGCGGCTCCAGGGATTCCACCGGAAATGGTGGCGAATATTCTGGTGATTGATTACGACGCACCGGATGTGCTGGAAATCCTCCGCAGTCGCGCGGATGAAATAGCGGCGGTGATGGTCGAACCAGTCCAGAGTCGATCGCCTGAATACCAGCCGCGAGAATTGCTGCACAAACTGCGTGAATTTACCCAGGAAGTAGGGGCCGCGCTAATTTTTGACGAAGTTGTCACCGGATTTCGGATCCATCCTGGCGGGGCACAGGCACACTTTGGAGTCAAGGCAGATATCGCTACCTATGGCAAAGTTATTGGCGGTGGACTGCCGATTGGCGTGGTTGCGGGCACCTCAAAATACATGGATGCCCTCGATGGTGGTGGCTGGCAATTTGGGGATGATTCGATTCCAGAAGTGGGCGTGACTTACTTCGCAGGGACGTTTGTGCGGCATCCTCTAGCTCTAGCAGCGGCGAAGGCGGTACTGACTCATCTCAAGCAGAGTGGCAGTAGTTTGCAGCAACAGCTCAATGCTCAAACCGATCGATTTGTGGCTGAATTAAATGCCTATTTCCAATCGATGGCGGCACCCTTTACCGTTCACAATTTTGGTTCGTTATTTATCATTAAGTATCCAGCCAATTTCTTGTCTGGAGATTTGTTATTTTACTTGATGCGATCGAAAGGCATTCACATTTACGATCGTCGTCCTTGTTTCTTGACTACTGCCCATACTGATGCCGATTTAGCAATGGTAATGGCAGCTTTTAAGGAGAGTATTTCAGAGCTGCAAGCAGGAGAATTTTTAGATTTAGCTGTGCCAGTTAACAACAATCAATTAGTGCCTAACCCTCACCCTAAATCCCTCTCCCTCAGGGAGAGGGACTTTGAATCCGGCTCCCTTCTCCCTGAGGGAGCGGCGTTTTTATTCGGGGGGTCCCCCCGAATAAAAAACGACAAGACCGGATGGGTGGGGTTGAGGGCGAGTAACCTACGCACATCAGCAAATCAGCCTCCACAACCTGGGGCAAAACTAGGACGCGATCGTCAAGGAAATCCAGCTTGGTTTATTCCCGATCCCGATCGAGCGGGTAAGTATTTGCAGGTGGAAAAACATGAATAACCAAATCGGTGCATTAACCTCTTTACGCGGCATTGCGGCGATACTTGTCGTAGTTTTACACTTTTCATATTCCACCTTACCCGCAGTGGGCGAGATATTATCACAACATACTCGCTTTTTTAGAAATAGCTATTTGTTTGTTGATTTATTCTTTATCTTGAGTGGGTTTATTATGGCTCATGTTTACTTAGATAGTTTTGGAAGGGGTGTGAGCAAAGCGAACTACTGGACATATCTTCGCGCCCGATTTGCGAGAATTTATCCACTGCATTTGTTTACACTCAGCACACTAGTTGGGTTAGAGCTACTCAAATTATCTTTACCAAACTTTCAGGCATTTACAGGTAAATTCAATCTCATGGCTTTGGTTGCTAATGTCTCAATGCTCCAGGCTTTTGACTTTCGTTGTCCGCCATTATTCTCATGCTGGAGTACCTGGAATGAGCCAGCTTGGTCGATCAGCGTCGAGTTTTTGATTTACGGTGTATTTCCATTCTTATTATTTGCACTGGTCAAAACCAAGCCGAAAACTGACTGGATGATTTATCTCATTACATTGGTCGCGCTACTAGTCTACATTAAATTTACAAGAGGTACTTTAGAGTCAACTATTGGAATTCCATCGATCATTAGATGTGGACTAGAGTGCGTGATGGGCATCATTACTTACAAAGCTTATCAATGGGGCAGACATCAACGTACTTTAAACTTTAAACTGCTCCAGCTTGGATCGACACTATTAGTAATTGTCCTGATGCACCAATGGAACCGCAGTCGGGTGATTCTGGATTGGGTGACATTACCCGCCTTTTCGCTGCTAATTTTCTCATTGTCTAGTGCAACGAATGGCACGATCTTCAAAATCTTGAATTCCCGACCACTTTTATATCTGGGGACAATCTCTTATTCGATCTATATGGTGCATTGGTGTCTGATTCAATTTCTCCAAACATTCTGGCTGTTCCAATTTCAGGTTCCCTTTGGTACTGGTTTCGACCAGAATGCTTGTCTATTAGCTTTAGGATTATTTATCCCAATCTCACTAATTACCGCAGCATTTACCTATCACTTTGTCGAAGTGCCAACTCGGAATATCCTCAAGCCCAAGCTGCAAGTTTCAAGTTAGCTGGGATTGAGTGTTAATTTCAATATACATCTAAACTATTTGAGCTTATGAATACGCATCCAACCTCAATTGATTCCCACTCTAACTCGATCGCGGTTGACTTCGATCCATTTGCCGCAGGTGAGCTGCTGCTGACGGTTCCGGCAACACCCTCGCAAACTGAGATTTGGCTGTCAGTTCAGATGGGGGATGCGGCTAATTGTGCCTATAATTTATCCCAGTCACTGAAGCTGACAGGTGCGCTCAATCAACTCGCCCTCGAATCCGCGCTTCAGCAGCTAGTCCACAGACACGAATCACTTAGAACTACCTTCAGCTCCAATGGTGAATCACTCTGTATTGTCGCTGAATTACCGATCGATATTCCGAGAATCGATCTTACCGCCCTATCACCGCCAGCGCGAGATCTGCAATTAGCCCAAATCGTCAAACAAGATCTCGATCTGCCCTTTAAGATTGAGCAGGGACCGCTGTTTCGGGCGCAAATCATCAAATTAGCACCCCAAGAGCATTTGCTACTGCTCAATGCCCACCACATCGTCTGTGATGGTTGGTCTTGGGGGATCCTGATTGAAGATTTGGGTGCATTATATTCTGCCGCAGCTCAAGGCATCGCGCCCAATTTGCCACTGGCTGAAAAGTTTAGTGACTATGCAACGGCGGAGATCGCCGCAGCTCAACAGCCAGAGGCTGCCGACACTGAGCAGTACTGGCTGGCACAGTTTGCCGATGCTGTACCTGTAGTTGATTTTCCCACCGATCGACCCCGCCCGCCCTTCCGTACTTTTAATGCCGCGCGGGTAGATTACGATTTAGCTGGTTCAATTGGCGTGGGATTGAAGCAACTTGGCAAACAATTTGGCTGTAGTTTTAACACGACGATTCTCGCTGGATTTGAGGTGTTATTACATCGCCTGACAGGGCAACCTGATTTAGTGGTGGGAATTCCGGCTTGTGGACAAGTTGGATCGGGGCAAGATCGGCTGGTAGGGCACTGTACCAACCTGTTACCGCTGCGAACTCAAATTGATGGCAAGCAGTCGTTTACAGCCTATTTACAGCAGCGTCGATCGACTATTCTAGATGCTTATGAACACCAGCAGTTTACGTTTGGGAGTTTGGTAAGTAAATTGGCTCTCGTGCGGGATCCGAGTCGGATTCCTCTGGTGCCAATTATGTTTAATCTAGACAGAGCTACGGCAGATAGTAGTCAGTTATTCAGTGGTTTGGAGCTAGACACTCGCATGAACCCGCGCGAGTTTGAGACATTTGAGCTATTTGTCAATGTCGCCGAACTAGCCGACAAGCTGGTATTAGAGTGTCAATACAATACTAATTTATTCGATCGAGCCACAATCGATCGGCACCTGCGGGAATTTGAAACTTTGCTACTCGGAATTATTGCGAATCCTGAGCAGTTAATTTCCCAGTTACCGCTGCTAGACACCGCAGCCAGACAGCAGCTACTCGTAGATTGGAATGGGACTCAGGCGGATGATCCAGACAGCCAATGTCTGCATCAATTAGTTGAAACCCAAGCACAGTTGACTCCTGAAGCTATCGCGGTGGTATTTGATGGACAGCAGCTCACCTACTCAGAGCTAGATCTTCAGGCAAATCAAGTCGCCAATTATCTCCTCAGTTTGGGCGTGCAGCCGGAAACTTTGGTGGGAATTTGCGTCGAGCGTTCCCTGGCAATGGTAGTTGGATTATTGGGCATTCTCAAAGCTGGTGCAGCTTATGTGCCGATCGATCCCTATTATCCACTCGATCGGATCGAGTATATGCTCACCGATGCCAAAATTAATCTGCTGTTAACGCAACAGTCTCTGATTCAACATCTACCACGACAGGCTAATCAGCTAGTTTGTCTAGATACAGATTGGGGCAAAATCGCTCAATCTCAGGCAACTGTGCCACAGGTGCAGATTAGTCCTGACAGTATTGCCTACGTCATCTATACTTCCGGCTCCACAGGCAAACCCAAAGGAGTCGAAGTCTTGCATCGCGGCGTGGTAAATTTCTTGACTTCGATGCAGCGGGAGCCAGGAATTACCGCCGCAGACAGGCTGCTATCGGTGACGACACTATCATTTGATATTGCAGTACTGGAAATTTTCTTACCGCTAGTTGTCGGTGCGCGGGTAGTCTTACTCAGTCGCGAAGACGGCATGGATGGGCAGAAATTGGCAGCCACGATTGATGCTGCTGGAATTACGCTGATGCAGGCTACGCCCTCAACTTGGCGACTATTGCTCGAAGCTGAATGGGCGGGGAATAAACAGCTCAAGATTCTGTCTGGCGGAGAAGCAATTAGCCGTGACTTGGCACAGCAACTACTCGCCAAAAGTGCCGCTGTCTGGAATATGTATGGCCCCACAGAGACAACGATTTGGTCTACAGTTTATCAGATTACTGGAGCTGAACCGCAGATCTCGATCGGCAAACCGATCGCCAATACCCAGATTTATATTCTAGACGCTCAGTTGCAACCAGTGCCGATCGGCATCCCAGGCGAACTCTATATTGGTGGCGCGGGATTAGCCAGAGGCTATTGGCAACGTCCTGATTTAACTAGCGAGAAATTCATTCCCCATCCGTTTAGTCACAATCCGGCGGCGCGAATTTACCAGACAGGTGACTTAGCTCGGTATTTACCAGATGGCAAGATTGAATGTTTGGGTAGAGCAGATTTTCAAGTCAAACTGCGCGGATTTCGGATCGAGCTGGGCGAGATCGAATCCTTTCTCTGTCAGCATCCCACCGTTGCTCAAGCAACTGTAATTATTCGAGAGGATCTGCCTGGAGATCGTCGCTTGGTTGCTTATCTAGTTGCTTCGCAATCTCCAGCCGCTCCAGTTCCTAGTGAATTGAGGCAATTTCTTCAGCAAAAAGTACCCGACTACTTCCTGCCTGCGGCGATGGTGGTGCTGCCAGCACTACCCCTAACTCCAAATGGTAAGATCGATCGAGCATCTTTACCCGCACCAGATTCAGCTAGCTTGCAGCTTCAGACTAGCTTTGTCGCTCCTACCACACCCACAGAGATCGCCCTCGCCCAGATCTGGAGCCAAGTCCTGAGGATCGATCGAATTGGCACCAGCGATGATTTCTTTGAGCTAGGCGGGCATTCACTGCTGGCGACTCAAGTTATCTCTCGCGCTCGGCAAGCATTCGCGATTGATATTTCGCTCCAAGCCTTGTTCGAGCAGCCGACAATTGCTGGGTTAGCCAGCCGGATTGACACATCGATTTGGTTCAAAACTGGTAGCCAAAAGAGTTCTACCGTAGATGAGATGGAGGAGATCGAAATATGAGTACCCTAGAATTATTATCTGAACTCCGTCTCCTCGGTGTTCAGCTTTCTACTGATGGTAAAAAGCTCAAATGTAAAGCACCCAACGATGCCCTCACCCCCAGATTGAAGTCAGCACTGGCAGATCGCAAGGCGGAAATTATTAGCTTCCTGCATGAGGGAGAACACGCTGTCAGCTCATCATTAGAGCCGATCCCAACAGTCCCACGGCACCAAAATATCCCCTTGTCTTTCGCTCAACAGCGGCTGTGGTTTCTCGATCGAATCGAACCAAATAGCTCCTCCTACAACATCCCTGAAGCGGTAGAATTAGCAGGATCCTTGGATATTCAGATCCTCCAACAGGCTCTAGATGCGATCGTCAGTCACCATGAAATCATCCGCACCAATTACCTGACGGTAGACAACCAGCCAATTCAAGTCATCAATCAACCTGCTCCCATCCAATTAGAGATCCTCGATCTCCAGCAAGAATCCATCACCGAGCAGCAAACCCAAGTTCAAGCATATCTCCATCAAGCCAGCCGCAAACCGTTCAATCTCGCCACCGACTTGATGTTGCGCTGCTCCCTAGTGCAACTCGCCCCCAACCAGCACGTTTTCCTAGCGACGATGCACCATATTGCTTCCGATGCTTGGTCGATGGGACTATTTTGGCAGCAGCTAGGACAGGTCTACAATGCCCTCTCTGCTCACAAATCCAGCCCCTTGCCTCCACTTCAAATTCAATACGCGGACTATGCTGTGTGGCAGCGGGGGTGGCTCTCTGGCGAAGTGATCGCCCAGCAGCTCGACTACTGGAAACAGCAGCTTGCCGATGTCAACCCGATTTTAGAACTGCCCACAGACTATCCCCGTCCAGCAGTTCAAACTTATGCGGGACAGATTACCAGCCTCGATCTATCGCCCCAACTAACCGCAGACCTCAAGGCTCTCTGCCGTCAGGAGGGCGCGACGCTGTTTATGATCCTCCTTGCGGCATTCCAAACCCTGATCTCTCGCCACAGCGGACAAACAGATTTTATCATTGCCTCGCCGATCGCTGGCCGCAATCGCACCGAAGTAGAGGGGCTAATTGGCTTTTTCATTAATACCCTATTATTAAACGCCGACTTATCCGGCAACCCTAGTTTTCAGGCATTATTAGGGCGCGTCCGCACCACGGCACTGGGTGCCTATGCTCATCAAGATGTCCCCTTTGAAAAACTGATCGAAGAACTCAATCCCCGCCGCGATCTCAGTCGCAATCCCTTATTTCAAGTATTGTTTAATATGCTCAACGTCGAAGATCTAAACCTAGATCTCGACGGGCTGACAGTAGCCCCTATCAACATCGCCGAAGCCAATTCCAAATTCGATCTAACCCTCTACGTCAAAGAACAAAACCACCAAATTCATCTCGATCTCGCCTACAATACCGACCTATTTGCACCAGCCAGAATGGTCGAAATGCTCGCCCAATTTGAGCAACTCCTCACCCAAGTCGTCGCCAACCCAGCACAGGCAATTCAAGCCTATTCCCTCGTCACCCCCACCGCTCAAATTCTCCTCCCCAATCCTCAAATTGCCCTGCCCCAGCCAGAATTTGACCCGATTACCACCACCTTCCTCAATTGGGCAATCCAAACACCTAATCAAACCGCAATCGTTCAGGCTAAAAGCACCTGGACTTATCAAGCATTAGCTACAGCCGCTCAAGAACTCGCGCAATTATTGGGAGCGCATAAACTCCCAATCGGCACTACTGTAGCAGTTACTGGCGATCGCAGTTTCGGCCTAATTGCCAGTATGCTCGGTGTTCTAATGAGTGGTGGCGTACTGCTAACTATCGACCCCAAGCTACCAGAAGCTAGACAGCAACTGATGTTGACCACCGCTGAAGCTAAGTATCTGGTGGTGGTGGGTAAGTCCGGCTCTATTGTCAATCTCAGCCCAGAGATCGGAATTTTCACTATCAACCCCGATACAGGTAAAACAAGCAGCCTAGAGACGATCCTGTACCCCAAGACGGCACCAATTGTTCTGCCGATCGATGCCGCTGCATACATCTTTTTCACCTCCGGTACTACAGGGGTGCCCAAAGGCGTACTCGGTACCCATCAAGGATTAGCCCACTTCCTCAACTGGCAACGGGAGACATTCTCGATCGTCCCTGAAGATCGATTGGCACAGCTCACGGGCTTATCCTTTGACGTAGTGCTCCGCGATATCTTCTTACCCCTCACCAGCGGCGCAACCCTATGTTTGCCCTCACCTGCTGAAGATCTCACCCCTGGCAGTATCTTGCCCTGGATGGAACGGCAGCAAATTACGATCCTGCATACGGTTCCCACCCTGGCTCAATCTTGGCTTATCAATGTCCCCGCAGGAGCCTCACTCCGCAGCCTCCGCCGAATCTTCTTCGCAGGTGAACCACTCCAATCTACCCTGATTAACCAGTGGCGAAAAACATTTTCCACATCTGGCGAAATCATCAATCTCTATGGCCCCACCGAGACCACCCTCGCGAAATGCTACTATCGAATACCCGCAAATATTCGCCCAGGAATTCAACCCGTTGGCAGTACTTTACCCCACACCCAAGCCCTATTATTTAACCCAGCGCGTCAGCTCTGCGGCATCGGCGAAACTGGCGAAATTGCGATCCGCACCCCCTTCCGCACCAAAGGCTATCTAAATAGCTCAACCGCAAATCAGTCCCAATTTATCGATAACCCATTTAGGTCATCAGATACAGCCGATCGAATCTACCTCACAGGCGATCGCGGTCGCTACCTGCCCGATGGTAAGCTAGAGATATTAGGTCGGATCGATCGGCAAGTCAAGATTCGCGGAGTCCGCGTCGAACCAGGTGAAATTGCGACATTGCTCGACACGCATCCCGAAATTCAAGCAACTGTAGTCATCGCCAGAGAGGATATTCCTGGGGACAAGCGACTAGTTGCCTACTGTGTTCCCACCCAGCACAGCACCCCAACTAGTAGCGAACTGCGCCAGTTTCTCCAGCAACAGCTACCTGAATACATGGTGCCATCGGCATTTGTGCTGGTGACAACTTTACCCCTCACCGCCAATGGCAAGATCGATGCCCGCGCTCTACCAGCACCAGATCTGAGCGGCGAAAAATCTGCACCTGATTTTATGGCAGCGCGGGACGAAATCGAAGTTCAACTAATCAAAATCTGGGAGCAAGTCTTAGGCGTTCACTCGATTAGTATTACTGACAACTTCTTTGAGCTAGGCGGCCATTCGCTCTTAGCGATCCGCCTCTTTAGTGAAATTGAGCGAGTTTGGGATCGGAACTTGCCGCTATCAACCTTATTCCAAGCCCAAACCGTCGAAAAACTAGCCAACTTACTGCGCCAAAAGGGGTGGTCTGCACCCTATTCTTCACTGGTGCCAATTCAGCCAGAAGGCACGAAACCACCACTATTTTGTGTTCACCCCATTGGTGGAAACGTTCTAGAATATTACAGTCTGGCCGCTCATCTGGGCAAGGAACAGCCAGTTTACGGGCTACAGTCACTAGGGCTAGATGGTAAGACGACACCGCTGCGGAGCATTGAAGCGATGGCAGCGCACTACATCACCGAAATGAAAATGGTTCAGCCCCAAGGTCCGTACTATTTAGTCGGTTATTCTTTTGCTGGACTGGTAGTGTATGAAATCGCTCAACAGCTCAATCGTCAAGGCGAGCAAGTGGCTCTACTGGCACTGCTCGATCGAATTTCCCCTACCTACGTTCCCTATCGAACTTCCCGCTGGCATGAAATCATCAAAATCCATTTAACTAATCTCTATCTATCAGATCGTCAAGATCGAGTCAGATATATAGTCGATCGAATTCGATATCGATCGGTGTACAAAGGCAGCTTCCGCGAATATATGATCGGCAAGTGGAGTACCGCGCTTGCTCCAGAATATCTGCATGTCTTTGATGCCAATCTCTACGCTAGTGATAACTATCATACCCAAACTTACCCAGGTAATTTGACGCTGTTTCGCTGCCAAATCCAACCTCACGGTCAGGCTTTTTCGCCAGATCTAGGCTGGCGAGATTTGGTAACTGGCAAGATCGAAATTCTCCCACTGCGGTCTGCCCATCACAAATTACTGCTAGAACCTTATGTTCAGTCTCTAGCGAAAGCTCTGACACGCTGTATCGATCGAGCAATTGCCAACAATCATTAATTGACTAATTAATCATATGTCTACCTAAAGTATGCCCCAACTATCAGAAAAAAAGAAATTAACGCTTAATTCTATTGCTTTATTAGCCAATAGATTAACGCAGGGAATTGCAACCTTTATCCTGACGGCGGCGATCGCTCGCTCGCTAGGAGCTGAATCTTTGGGGCAATATTTACTCGCGATCAATTATTATTATATTTTTGTAAATCTTGCTTCTCAGGGCTTTAAGACCCTATTTACGAGAGAACTTACGCGCAGCCCAGAAATAACTCCGGTTTATTTGGTTAGCGGCACATTACTCCAGTTAATATTTGGGCTGGTTGGGTCAATTGTGATGATCGGATTAGTCTTTCTGCTGCCCTACAGCGATCGAACTTCCTCAATTTGCTACATCGCAGCAGTGATGATTATTCCATTTTCTTTGTCTAATATCACTGAGGCGATTTTCCAAGCACAAGAGAAAATGCATCTGATTGCATTTTCAACAGTCCCGATTTATCTGCTGCGATTACTAGCAATCATTGGTATTATTCAGCTCAATTACGGCGTTGCTGAGGTAATCTGGATTCTCGTTGGATCGGAAACACTGATTTTGATCGTTCAATGGCTGCTGCTAATCAAAATAGTCAAACCAAACTGGCAGATCGATCGCGACTTTATTTGGCAAACAATTGGGACTGCGCGAACATTTTTTGCGATGGAAGGGATTGGCATCATCTCCAGTAGAGTTGATATTCTAATTCTTTCACTGTTGAGCAATGAAACTCTCGTCGGTATTTATGGAGGCATCTGTCAGCTACTACAGCCCTACTATATTGTCTCGAATAGTGTCTCGTTGGCAGCCTTTCCGAGCATGTCCAAGGCTGTTTCAGTCGGCAAAGAAAAGCAGCAGCAGATCGTCGCCAGCACAATCGAAACGCTACTCTGTCTGAGCTTGCCTTTTTTAGTTGGGATTATTTCTATTGGCGATCGATTGCTACTACTGATCTATCAAGATCCCAGTTTTATCAAAGAGACAATCATCCTGCACATTATCTCGATTTCCTTGATTACAGGCGCGTCATCTAGAGTTTTTAGCTATTTATTGATTGCCAATGGATTAGAAAAACTGCATCTAATTGAAGTTGTGATTACTACTGTAATTGGTAATTTAGTCGGGATAGTGCTGATCTCTCAATATCAATTGCTTGGTGCCGCCTGGATGAATTTATCGATCGGGTTTATTAACTTTGTCGTGATGACATATTTTGTGTACAGCCGTCTATTCCCCCTGAAAGTATGGCAAATAATTCGCCGCCCGCTTCTGATTAGTGGTGCAATGTCAATAGTTTTCGTTGTTCTAAATCAGCTTCATCTAGATACCATCATCACTATAATTGCCGCAGTCATCGCTTATATAGCTCTTGCTAGCTTAATAATTTTACGCAAACCCACTAACGTTTCAGTATGAAAGTCGCTTTATTACATTTTTGTTTTGAAGACTATACGATCGAATTGGCAAATAATCTAGTTAATCATGTCGATCTGACCTTAATCCAAACCGAAAAAGTTTCCAAGATCTGCAAAGACGCGCTCGATCCCAGGATTAAGACGATTAGTTTTAAAAAACCACGAATGCGGGACCCTGGAAATTTTGCAGCAATGATCGAAATGATGCAGATCATCAGAGACATTCAGCCAGATCTGCTGCACGTTCAAGAGACAAACGATCCTTGGTATGACATGACGCTGCTGTTCAACAAAATGCCGCCATTAGTCACAACCGTCCATGATGTATTCCGTCACCCTGGAGACAAGCAGAGCGTTTTTGGTGCAGACTATACTCGGCGAGTTGCATTCTATCGATCTCAACAGATCATCACCCACACAAACCATCTCAAGGCGGCGATGATCGACAGCTTTGGAGTACCTGCACAGCGAATAACGGTGCTTTCTCATGGCGAAATCGGCAGTCTCTATCGAAGGTTGGCTCCACATCATCAGAGTGTCCCGAAAGAACCCTACACACTGCTGTTTGCGGGCAGAATTTGGCCTTACAAGGGATTGAAATATCTAATTGCAGCGATGCCGCTCATCGCTGCTAGTATTCCAGAAGTTAGGCTGATCATTGCGGGCAGTGGCGAAAATGTCAACCAATATCTGCCAGATAATTACGATCAAAACCGCTACGAAGTTTTAAATCGGTTTATCAAAGCAGATGAAATGATTGGGTTGTTTGAACGCAGCACGCTCTCAGTTTTACCCTATATTGAAGCCTCTCAAAGTGGAGTTGCAGCTCTTGCCTATGGGCTGGGAACGCCAATGGTGGCATCCGATGTGGGTGGCTTGTCTGAGCTGATCGAGGAAGGGCAAGATGGGCTACTGGTGCCGCCAGCAGATCCGCCCAAATTAGCTGATGCGATCGTCCGACTATTAAAAGATCGACCATTGCAGCAGCAGATGCAGCAATCATTATCAGTTCGCTGCGATCGAGACTTGAATTGGTCAAATATTGCTAGTCAAACAGTGGCAGTGTATCACAAAACAATTGAGTCCACGACAATTATTTAGATATGAATGGTAAGTTATTAAGCTTTCTTGAATATGGATTTGGGGTTGGATCGCTGCTGATTTATTCAGGTGGCATTATTGTATTGGTAACGTCAGGCGGACAGCAAGAGTACGAAGAGGTTGCTTATGACAATTCACTGATCAGAATTGCCTACTTTTCAGTTTATGCTATTACCGTGCTGCTGCTGGGACTGCGGTGGCGAAAAACGATCCAAACACTGCGTCAAGATTACTGGATTATTTTATTAATTTTAGTTGCAGCGATGTCATTCATTTGGTCATTTGAAAAGGCCAACACCCTCAAAGACATTTTAACTATGACTGGCTCTAGCTTGTTTGGCTTGTACTTTGCGTCTCGCTACACATTAAAACAGCAGCTAGAACTGATGGGCTGGACATACGCAATTATCATTGTGTTGAGCTTTGTTTTTGCGATCGCCATTCCCAAACTTGGCATCATGGGGGCAGGTCATCAGGGCAAATGGCGCGGGATATTCTCCCACAAAAATGGTTTGGGTCAAGCGATGGTCTACGCTTTTCTCAGCTTTATGTTTCTGGTATATCAAACAAAAAGGTATCGGCGGCTACTGTGGATTGGGATGGTTTTATCCGTCATATTGCTCTTACTTTCGGCATCAACATCATCAATGTTTAATTTATTCGTTTTGGTGATTGTATTTTTTGTGATGTATGTTGTTCGACTTTCATATTTATTGATGATTCCGGTGATTGCGCTGATTACCACCGCTGGTCAGCTTTTTTATCTGTGGTGGATCGATAATTCTGGCCTTATTTTCAACTCGGTTGGCAAAGATTCGACGCTGACTGGACGGACAGATTTATGGCAATTGACAACTGATATGGTGTGGAGGCAGCCTTGGCTCGGCTATGGTTTGGGTGGGTTTTGGCAGGGATTGAATGGAGCTGAATCAGGCTATATCTTGCGGGCTGTCACCTGGACTCCATCCCATCCTCACAACGGCTATTTGCAACTGCTGTTGGATCTGGGGATCTTAGGCTTTGTGATATTCTCGATCGGGTTTTTGATATCGACAGTCAAGGCCATCAAACTAGTCAGATCTACCACCGCTGCCGCAGCATTGTGGCCGATCGTTCACATGGTCCAACTGTTAATTACCAGCACAACTGAGACGCAGTTATTTGCATCCAATAATGTGGGCTGGATTCTGTATGTTGCCGTAGCCTTTTCACTAGAGCCAAGTCCGCTCGACAGGGCCAGATCTGCACCGAGCAGCCACGAATTAACGGTTAAATTGTAGGTCTTTTAGTATTTATCGATATAAGTCCACATGAAAATGCAAGTACTGATGCTGGGTGAGAGTTTGGATCGATCGGGTGGCATAGTTTCGGTTGAAAAGCTGATCCTGAAACACGCGCCACCCGACCTCGACATAGATTTATTAGTAACTTTGCCCAACGGATCGACCACCCGTAAAATCCTCGTGTTCACAGGTGCGCTGGGATCTTTGGGCTGGCGGCTCTTGACTCAAAAGACGGATATTGTCTACATCCATGTCGCCGAGCGCGGCAGTGCCTTTCGTCAAGCTGTGACTACAGCGATGGCGGTACTGCTGGGCAAGCCAGTGATTTTGCACAGTCACAGTGCCGACTTTCATACATTTTATGCCAACTTACCACAGCCGCTGCGGGTGAGTCTGAGCTGGATTTTCGGTAAGTCAACGCGATTTATTGTCCTGTCACACAGTTGGAAAAATTTTTACGTCGAGCATCTAGGTTTAGCCGCAGCCCAAATTATTGTCCTGCCAAATCCGGTCAAGTTTCCCGCTCCAGAGGTTGTATCCGATCGATCTGGTAAAATCAGCTTTCTATTTTTAGGGAAAATTGGTGAACGCAAAGGAGCGTTTGACTTGATTTCCGCCTTTGCCGCGATTCCGATCCCGCAACGAGACAACGCGCAACTAGTCATCGCTGGAGATGGCGAAGGGGCTAGGGCTAGGCAGATGATCGAACAGCTCAATCTAACTCAATCAGTCAAGATTCTAGACTGGGTAGATGAACAACAGCGAGATGAGCTGTTAGCCAGGGCAAGCGTTTTTGTCTTACCCTCCTACAACGAAGGCTTGCCGATGGCGATGCTGGAGGCAATGAGCTGGGGATTGCCTGTGATTACAACTCCAGTCGGCGGTATCCCCGAACTGATTTCGACTGGTGAAAACGGACTGCTCGTGACTCCAGGCAAAATCGAGCAGTTATCAGCCGCCATGCAGTCTTTGATTGACAGCGAGTCGCTCGGGATTTCATTGGGCAATGCAGGTAGAGCATCGGTTCGACCTTTTGAGGTCAATCAATATTGCACTCACCTAGCAGATATCTTCAAAAAAAGCTGTGATCTCAACACCAAATAATTGAAATATTGCAGTTGAAATCTAGCAGTATGGATCTAATTAAGCTGCGAAGGTAATTGCGAACTACTATCGATTGGGAAAAATAATTAATTGATTAAAAATGATTTAAGCTGAATGGCGGAAGGTGTGGGCAGATCTAATAGCATATGATATGTGGGCACCACATGCACCAAAATAATATAAACAATTAGTGCAGATAGTAACTGTCTAGACACGTAACTTTGGCAAGATTGTTGTCAACAGGTAATCTTTTAAAAAGAATCTTCGATGATAATATGAAAAAATGTAATTTTATTGGGATGGGTGTAGATGCAATTACTTACGAAGAGCTATTTAAACAGTGCGATTTGTGGCTCAATGACAAGCAAGCGAGGTCGAGACATGTTGCTTGTGTAAATGTAAATTGTGCCGTTGAAGGCTACCTCGATCCTGAAATAGCCGAAATCTTCAGTAAAGCTGATATTTCAGGTGCTGACAGTATGCCGTTTGTCTACTGGATTAAGTTACTAACTGGTCAGGCCTGCGACAGGCTTTACGCACCAGACATTATTTTAGAACTATGTAAAAGAAGCCTCCAACATCCGTACCGATTGTACCTCTATGGCGGAGCTGAGGGCGTACCTGAAAAAATGCAGCTATTCCTGGAAAAGAAATTTCCTGGAATTAATATCGTCGGGGCATATTCACCACCGTTTAGACAACTAACATCAGCCGAAGACCAAGATATTTGTAATAACATCAATCAGACTAATCCTGATTTCGTAATTGTCGGACTAGGTTCACCGAAGCAAGATCGCTGGATGCAAGCGCACCTAGACAAAATTCCAGGCACGATCATGATTGCTTCAGGGGCAGCCTTTGATTTTTTTGGTGGAACGATCAATCAAGCTCCGCTGTTTATTCAGAAGTCTGGATTTGAGTGGCTGTTTAGACTGTTTCAAGACCCAAAGAGACTATGGAAAAGATACACATTGTACAATCTGATCTTTCTCTGGATGTTCTTCTTGCAAACTGTTGGTCTGAAAAAGTTTAACACTCACAAAATTTAAGCTTGTCGGACTTGGCAGTGTTATCTCTTTAATTATTCAAAATTCTCAAATGAAAAAAATTCTCGTCGGTGGCGCAGGTGGATTTATTGGTTCCCACCTGGTTAAGAAACTCAAACAGCAGGGCTTTTGGGTGCGAGGCGTAGATATCAAGCAGCCTGAATTCGATCGAACATCTGCTGATGAATTTGAGATTTTAGACCTCCGTAGACAGGATGACTGTCTCAAGGCGACTCAAGGTATCGATACTGCCTACTGTCTGGCTGCAAATATGGGCGGCATCGGCTGGACTCACGCCGCTCCAGCCGAAATTTTGCACGACAACCTGCTGATGTCTACCAACACATTAGAAGCCTGTCGATTGAGTGGTGTCGAAAACATCTTTTATTCATCATCTGCTTGCGTATATCCCAACTATCTCCAAGAGACAAATGATAGCCCTGGGCTAAAAGAAGATCGAGTTTTCCCTGCCGATCCAGATATGGAATATGGTTGGGAAAAGCTCACGGCGGAGATGATGCATGAAACCTATCGCAAGTCCTACGGCTTGAATATTAAAGTAGCTCGATTTCACAATATTTATGGCCCCTTAGGTACATATGATGGTGGACGCGAAAAGTCTCCAGCGGCACTGTGTCGGAAGATTGCCAAATTATCCGGTAATGAGGGCGAAATTGAAGTTTGGGGTGACGGCACCCAAGCTCGTTCTTATTGCTATGTGGATGATTGCGTCGAGGGTTGCATCCGCATGATGAACTCCGATGTGACGATCCCGCTCAATCTCGGTTCAGATCGAATGGTGACGATTAATGAGCTAATTGCGATGATTAGCGATATTTCCGGTAAGAAAGTCCATTGCAAATATGATCTATCGAAACCTGTAGGTCCCAAAGGTCGCAACTCCGACAATACTCTGATTGAGCAAAAGCTGGGCTGGGCACCAAGTATTCCCCTAGAGCAGGGCATGGCAGACACCTACAAGTGGATCGAGACCCAACTGCAAAAGTAGCTAGCGATCGCGCCGACGATCGGATGATACAGTAAAAGAGATTTCAACTACAGCACCCGATCGTCGCCCATGATTAAATTTTCTCGCAGTTCGCTGATCTCCAGACGGCAAGCCATTCGGATTGGGATCAGCTCGATTACAGCTCTGGCTGTAATATCGCTGAGTAACTTAAAAGTATTGAGTTACCTGATTTATACCTTAACCGATCGACAAAAAATTCAGAATAATAGCCAGCGAAAATTCACGATCGTTGGCAAAAATTCCCTGCGGCAACGGGCGCAATCGAAAGGGATTATCTATGGTGCCCATCCCCAAACCAACCACATTGGATTTGCCCGCGATCCCAAGTTTAGAGCTAGCTTTGTCCAAGAATGTAGCTTGATTGTAGCAGCATCTTTTTGGGATCGAATTCGTCCCACTGTGAATACTTTTGACTTTACAGAGCTAGATTACTTCGCTAAGTTTGCAGCGAATAATAAGCTGCTGTTGCGGGGACATCCATTAATTTGGTACAAGGATTTTCCCGATTGGTTTGCGACAACGATCAATCAGCAAAATGCTGAAAAAATCTTCACCAATCATATTCAAACTGTAGTTAAGCGGTATGCAGGGCGAATGCACTCGTGGGATGTGGTCAACGAAGCGATCGAACCAGGCGATAAGCTGCCAAATAGCTACCGCAAGAGTCCCTGGCTAAATTTTTTGGGCACAGGCTATATCGACTTAGCCTTTCGGATTGCGGCGCGATCGGATCCCAAGGCTTTGCTTTCCTACAACGAGTGGGGACTGGAATACAGCGAAGAACGGCAAGAGGGCACGTTCAAACTGTTGGAGCGGCTCAAAGCCAAGGGGACACCCGTGTATGCCCTGGGGATTCAGTCCCACCTATACGCAGATCGGCGCGACTTCAATCCAGGGAAATTTAAGAAATTTCTGCGTAGTGTGTCTAAACTGGGTCTAAAAATCATGATCACCGAGATGGATGTCGTTGACAAAAATTTGCCAATGGATCTAGACAGGCGCGATCGATTAGTCGCCGGAGCCTATGAGGACTATCTCAATCTGCTGTTGGCTGAGAAAGCGACCGTCGCTGTTGTCAATTGGGGCATGAGCGATCGCTATACCTGGCTGGCTGAAGTTGAAGCCCGCAAGGATAAATCACCAGTTCGACCCCTAGTACTCGATCGAGACCTCAAGCCTAAACTAGCCTGGAATGCCTTTGCGCGGGCATTCGATCGAGCACCAAAAAGATAGACTTCAGGCTGGCATCCTAACTTTAATTCTGATATGGCGGTCCTATTTGATTTCAAAATTTTCTAGTACTGCCACACTAATGTTTTTTTAACCGCAGAGGCGCAGCGATGTCCGCTCGTCGGGTTCCCCGACGGTTTAGGACATCAAGACAGAGAGCGCGGAGCAAGAAAAGACAGGATAGCTTCTCAAATAGGATTGCTATAGCACTACCAATTCTCAATTAATCTCAGCATGGTAAAAACGTGAGCAACATTAAAAATCAGCAAATATTATCGATTCAATATTTACGAGCTTTTGCCGCTTTGTCGATTGTTTTTCATCATGCTAGGGAGCAATTTCCTGGCTTTCAAGCAATTTTCCCCAGTGAGATCGGATCGGCTGGCGTAGATATTTTCTTCGTAATTAGCGGATTTATCATGGTCTTTATTACAGAAACAGGCGACCATAGTGCCGCGAAATTTGCTTGGAATCGAATTGTGAGAATTGTGCCGCTGTACTGGTTCTATTCGCTAATTACCGTGCTGCTGTACGCAGTGGCATCTGGACTATTTCGTGGGAATGCGATCACCTTTGACCATGTGATTCTATCTTTGCTGTTTATTACCCACATAAATCCTGGAGATTCATCCCTGAGTCCCCTGATCAAAATTGGCTGGACGCTGAATTACGAGATGTTTTTCTACCTCGTCTTTGCGATCGCGATGTTGCTGAATTATTCTAGACGAGTGTTGCTTACCTATGTATTTTTACTGCTGTTAGTGACGATTGATGCGGCTAATCTTGTACCGCTTTCGCCAGAGCTAAAGTTTTACTGTCGGGATATTGTGCTGGAATTTGCCGCTGGGATGTTGCTGTGCTACGCATATCAAGCTGGAAAACTCCAAGGGCAGATGATGATTTGGGTGATTTTGGTGAGCGTGGTAGCTTCGGCGTTGCTGATTAATGCATCACCTGACTTGGGGACTTTTCGGGCCATCAAACTGGGGGTTCCGGCGATCGCGATCGTGGCGGGGATGCTGTCAATCGAAAGCGCACTCCCCAAGCTCCGTCTGCCGCTGCTGATTGCCAATGCCTCTTATTCTATTTACCTGTCACACATCATGGTGATTGCGATCCTCAGATATCTGTACCCGCGCTTGGGCATTCCCACCGCCGGATTGATCAGTACTTTGAGCTTCGTGTTGATATCACTGACAATTAGTATTTTGGGTGGTATGATTTCTTACTTTGTGATTGAAAAACCACTGTTGAACTTATGTCGTCATCTGCAAAAGTCTCTAGTTCAAAATGCTTAATGATTGCATAAGAAAGCTTAAATTGATTGCAGTTGCGATCGTGATGGTGAGTAGAATTCAGTCTGCAAGTTCCCGTTGACAGGCTGTTTGGCAACTAAATATAATCTCTAAGCTAGACAGAACGTAGTTGTTTTAGCTGATTGCATTCGCGGTTCACTTGTTATAATTAAAGCTAGATACAGAAAAATATTATGGAATCCAAAGAACCAATTGACCTAGACCTGAAACCTTATTTACTAGCAGTAAAAAGACGGTGGCTACCTGCTACTAGTATTTTTGTGTCTACAGTCGCGCTTAGTCTTTTGGCAGCTTCTTTATTGAAACCATCTTATCAAGCAGAAGGAAGATTATTATTTAAAAATCCAGCTTTTAAAGTTATTGGCACCAGTTTGGCACCTAGCGGTACAGAAGGGGGCGAATCAGGAGATTTAAAACCACTAGTATCTACTCAAAATCCGATTAGCACTCAAATGGAAGTGCTGATTTCTCGTCCACTATTACAGAAATTAATCGAGCAGCTAGCTCTCAAAAATGACAAAGGTAAGCTCCTGAAAGTTGCCGATCTACAACCTGCCTTAGCCGTCAAAATCATTGGTGGCTCTGACGTATTGCAAATTAGCTACAAGAACCGCAATCCCAAACAAGCGGCAAATGTAGTAAACACATTGATGCAGCTATATTTAGAAAATGATGTGCTCACCAACAGTGCTGAGGCAGAAGCAGCGCGGGGATTTATGGACAGGCAACTGCCCGCGACTCAGCGTGCTGTCACCGAATCAGAAGTGGCACTGCGGAAATTCAAGCAGCAAAATAATGTTGTGGACTTAGGGGAAGAAGGTAAATCAGCAGTGGGGATTATCGGCAATCTAGACACAACTATTAGCGCGACTCAGGCGCAACTAGATGAAGTCCTGGCTCAAGCGAGAGAACTCAAGCAAAAAATCAACCTCAATTCTCAAGAAGCGATTACGGTAAGTGCCATTAGTCAATCCCCAGCAGTTCAAGGAATCCTGGCTCAACAGCAGGATGTTGAGCGACAACTGGCAACTGAAAGCAGCCGTTTTGCCGATAGTAATCCGATTATCATCGCGCTCAAAGCCAAGCAAGCTCAACTGGCAACTCTACTCGCACAACAAATTCGCGACACTGTTGGCGATAACGCCAAAATTCCCCAAGGTGCGCTGCGAATTGGCGATCTCAAGCAAGGCATGATTAAGGACTCACTCCAGGCAGAAGTTGTCAGCAAGGGACTGATCCAGAAGCTGACTTCACTGCGGAGTTCTCGTGCTGCCTATGAAAAAAGAGTAAGCGTGATGCCGCAGCTAGTGCAGACTCAGCGACAGCTAGAGCGGCAGCTAGAAGTATCTCAATCCACCCATCAAACCCTATTAAAAAAAGTTCGAGAGCTACAGTTAGTCAAAAATAAAAATACATCAACTGCCAGAATTATCACCAGCGCAGCCTTGCCAGATAAACCAGACAACACCATGAAAACGGTGGCTAGCACATTGGGGCTGCTGCTGGGGACATTATTTGGCACGAGTGCAATTGCGTATCTAGAAATCAAAGATAAATCCCTTAAAACTGTTAAAGAAATCGACAGGTTATTTGGATATAGGTTGCTAGGTGTAATTCCGGCTGCTCAAAAACAGAAAAAAATCAAGGGTGGAAATCGGACTCCAGCCTTAACAACATTAGAAGTTGCCGTGAGAGACGCGCCACAATCAGTCACTAGTGAAATGTCTCGATCGATCCAGTCCAATTTGAGATTTCTCGGCACGGAACAACAGCTCAAAATCATGACGATTACTAGCTCAACTGCCAATGAGGGTAAGTCCAAAGTTGCGGCTAATCTAGCTGCTGCGATCGCTGGCGTTGGTCAAAAAGTACTATTAATTGATGCTGACATGCGAGTGCCTTATCAGCATCAATTCTGGAAATTGCCACTGAAAAAAGGTCTCAGCGACATCTTGGGTGGAAAATCAAAGCTAACGCAAGTTTCCTGGACCGTAATGGATAAATTGGATCTCCTCACGGCTGGATCTAGACCGCAAGATCCCCTTGCTTACCTAGAATCGCCACAGATGAAATCTCTGCTCAAAGAAGTTTCTAAGCTGTATGATTTTGTGATTATTGATACGCCGCCCCTACTGGCTGCTGTGGACACATTGAGTATTGGCAGTATGACCGATGGGGTACTGCTGGTATCTCGACCCGGAGTGATTGAAGGAGATAGTGCCCGTGCTGCTCAAGAAAAGTTGAAAATGGCTAAAGTCAATGTGCTGGGGCTAATTGTCAACGGCGTGATTGCTCAGAACGAAACGGAAGATCATTTCGCTTGTGCCAGTGAATATTTTACAGATGAGCAAGATGCCGAAGCACCTTGGACTGACTATATGACTCAACTGGGAACCACGATCGCCAGTCAATCTCAAGCGGAGTCAGACTTTAGTAACCCCACCACCGCCATCACAATGCTCAGAAAATCAGTCAGTAAATAACTTCAGGAGGTAATCCCCGCATCGCTAGGACAATTTTATGAATAAAAAGCTAGAAATTGCTGAGTGGATATTTACGGTATTCTCGATCGTGCTGTACTCAGGCGGCCCACTGCCGCTAATTCTGTCCCAGGGCTATGGGGAAGGACTGGTCGATCCAACCCCAGATCCCACTGATTATTCAAAGCTGGCTGCCTTATTTTCACTAAATTATTTATTATCATTTGTGCTGCTAGTTTTGCGGTGGAAAACATCTTTGTTCGCTGTCAAAAAAGAGTGGACAATCTGGCTATTAATTGGGATTGCGGCTGCTTCAGTTCTGTGGTCGTTCCTGCCCAAATTAACACCAAATCGGAGCATCTCCCTCATTGGTAGTACGATGTTTGGTTTTTATCTGGCCACTAGATACAGTATGCGAGATCAGCTTAAGTTATTGAGTTGGGGCTTTGCGACGATCATTATCTTGAGCTTGTTAATGGTGATTGTGATTCCCGAATACGGCACTATGTCCTACGGCATTCATGCTGGGTCTTGGCGCGGGATCTATACCCACAAAAATTGGCTGGGTAGAATTATGACCATTGGTGGCATGGTGTTTTTGATTCTAGCTTTGGAGGCAAAGCGACAGTGGTGGTACTGGATCGGACTAGGCTGCACATTTTGTTTGCTGATCCTTTCCAAGTCATCAGGATCGATGATCAATTTTGTGACGATTTTTAGCGTTGTGCCAATTTATAGTGTCCTGCGGTGGCGATCGCTGATCATGATCCCGATGATTGTCGGCATTATGACGATCGGCAGTAGTCTTATGCTGTGGTTTAATGAAAACTCGACCACATTGCTCGGCTCGATTGGGAAGGATGCAACCTTAACTGGCAGAACAGATATGTGGCCGTATATTATCGAGATGATTGCCAAGCAACCCTGGATCGGCTACGGCTACAATGGATTTTGGAGTGATTGGAACAGTCCTGGAGCTACAGTTTGGTACGCAGCCAAGTGGACAGCTCCTAACGCGCACAATGGAGTGCTGGATCTGCTATTGCAACTTGGACTATTAGGTCTAGTTGTCTTTGCCATTGGCTATGGTTTGTGTTTGATCCGAGGCGTTGTCTGGTTACGAATCGACAAATCTTGGCTGAGTTTTTGGCCGATTTTATATCTAACTCAATTAACATTGTCAAATGTCAGCGAAACGTTCCTCTTGAACTTCAACGATCTATTTTGGGTGCTGTATGTATCAATTGCTTTTTCATTAGCCACTGTCGATTTGAATAGTCAGAAAGTTCTGACATAGCTGCTAATATTCAGAGTATATTTCCCCCAACCATGAAACTTCTTCAGTCCTTACGCCCTAAAATAGATCGCTTACTCGAACAGCGAATTGTTCGCGATACGCTGTGGTTACTAGTCGGCAAAGGGATGAGGCTGGTGCTTCAGGCTGCCTACTTTATTATTATCGCGCGGACACTGGGTGTCGCAAATTATGGAGCATTTGTCGGGACTACAGCTCTAGTCGCGATCGTATCGCCATTTGTTGGTGTGGGGATCGAGATTCTACTGCTCAAGAATGTGGCAAAAGATCGCCACCTGTTCCGCGAATATTGGGGCAATGGGCTGTGGATGACAGTGGTAACAGGGATTGGTTTAATGGGCGGATTGGCACTGGTGAGACCAATTGTCTTGCCTTCGATCTCGCCGATCATGATCTTGTTAGTTGCTGTGAGCGATCTGATTTTTGGTAGTATTACAAATATTGCGATTCGGGCATTTCAAGCTGTCGATCGATTGAATATATCGGCACAGATCAATATTTTCGTCATGTTTGCCAAGGTCGTGGCAGCATTTTCACTGATGTATTTCTTCGCCACACCTACGCTGTTGGAGTGGACATGGCTATATCTTTTTAGCAGTATTGCCGCAGCACTATTGGGGCTGATCCTGGTGCATCGTTCACTGGGAGCACCAAAACTAGCTTTGGGGCGAATTTTGCCGGAACTTAAGGAAGGGTTTTACTTCTCAATTAGCAATTCAGCATATACCATTTACAACGATATTGATAAAACCATGTTGGCGCGGCTGTCAACTTTAGAGGCTACAGGTATTTATGCTGCCGCTTATCGCTTAATTGATGTCGCTTTTATTCCCGTTATTTCGATCGCGGGAGCCGCCTATGCCGACTTTTTTCGCAAGGGCAAAGATGGCGTTGCTGCCACAGTAGTTTTCGCAAAACCTCTAGTAATGACGACTTCTACCTACAGTATCTTTGCTGGGATTGCGCTGTTTTTACTTGCTCCCGTAACGCCATATATTTTGGGATCTGATTATACAAATGTGGTTGACGCATTGAGATGGTTAGCACCGATTCCACTGTTTCGAGGGCTGCAACATTTTGGGGGAGATATCTTGACAGGTACTGGCTTTCAAGGTGTCCGCAGTGCTTTGGAAGTGCTTATTTCAATTTTTAATATCGGGATCAACCTCTGGCTAATTCCGCTATATTCTTGGCAAGGAGCAGCTTGGACTAGTTTGGCTTCAGATGGACTACTAATGCTGCTGTTGTGGTCAACGGTTGCTTTTCAATATCATCAGCAAAACTCTAAACTTTCAAACTAGTTTGAAATTAAATACTTTTAATTGAACCAATGGCAGTAGTTTAAATCTCCACCCTAACCAACTAACAAACTAATTCTCTGCTTGGTGCATTTTTACCGACGGGGAACCCGTGCGGTAAAAATGCAACTATCAATTATCAATTATCAATTAATTATATATGCTTGTTTCCATTTGCGTAGCAACTTATCAACGACCGGAAGGATTAAAACGGTTAATGGCAGGTCTCGATCGATTAATTTTCACAGATCGAGTCCAGCCCCAAATTGAAGTGATTGTGGTAGATAACGATCCGACTTGCTCGGCAAAGGTATTTTGTGAGCAGATTCAATCACAATTTAAGTGGTCATTAAAATATTTTAGTGAGCCACAGCGGGGGATTTCTTATGTGCGGAATAAAGCTGTTGCCGCAGCGAGTAATGCTGCCGATTTTATCTTATTTATTGATGACGATGAAGTGCCCGAACCAGCTTGGCTAGATCAGCTCTTGATTGCCCAAGCTGCTTACAGTGCTGATGTGGTCGCAGGGCCATCCCTCCCATTTTTTCCCCTAACCGATACACCAGCGTGGGTAATCACAGGTAAATTTTTTGAATTACCCCGCTTTAATACAGGTCATCTGCTGCAATATACGGGTACCAATAACGTCTTGGTTCGCGCCCAAATTCTACGAGATCTGGACAAAGTTTTTGACGATCGATTTGCGATCACCGGAGGAGAAGATACCCACCTGTTCATGCGCCTGTATCGGGCTGGCTACAAGTTGATCTGGGCAGATTCAGCGGTAGTTTATGAATGGATTCCCCAGAGTCGAACCAATGTAGCTTGGATTTTACAGCGGGGCTATCGCTCTTATGGCACCTATGGACTGTGTGAAAAAGAATTAGAACCATTGTCCAAAGTTTTGATCAAACGGATTGTGACGGGCACTGGCAGAATTACGATCGGGATTATTTCCCTATTGCCATCAATTTTTCTTGGCAAAGCTCAAGTTGTTCGGGCTTTATTACAAATTGCTCGCGGAGCCGGAATGCTCTCTGGCTTGATGGGAAAAAGCTACAACGAATATCAAAATACTCATGGGGACTAGATCTATGAAATTAGTTTCTGTAATTATCCCAGTTTATAAGGCCGAAAAATATATTGCGGCAACGGTGCAATCGGTTCTGGATCAGACCTATCAAAATTTTGAGCTACTGATTATTGATGATGGTACACCAGATCGAAGTATCGAAATTTGTCGCCAATTTAACGATCCCAGAATTAAAATTAGCTGTTATCCAAATCGCGGCGTAGCAGCAGCTAGAAACCACGGTGTTCGCGCAGCCCAAGGTGAATACATCGCTTTTTTAGATGCTGACGATCTGTGGCTGCCAACTAAAATTGCCAAGCATATCGCTCATCTGGAAAGCTCACCAGAGATCGGTATTAGCTACAGCTATTCGACCCTAATCGACGCGACCGACAAACCACTCGGTCTTTACCAACTCCCGCCAATCCACAATATCACGCCAGTTAACTTCCTGTTGCGGGATCCGATCGGCAGCGGCTCAAACTTGATTGCCAAAAGCGCGGTGCTAGCAGCAATCAAATTTCCATTGGAAGTTAATGGTGTAGTTACACAGTGCTATTTTGATGAAGATCCACCGTTATCTGAAGATACTGAATGTTGGCTGAGGATGTCAATCAAATCCGATCTGAGATTTGAAGGAATTCCCGAACTGCTGCTCCAGTATCGCTTACACTCAGGCAGCTTTTCCCACCAGTTTGAAGACAAGGTTGCTTCTTGGGAAAAGCTGCTGAAAAAAGCCCGCATCTACGCACCAGAGCTGATGGCGAAACAGGAGAATGCCGCCAGAGCTTACCAGTTTACCGCGATCGCTCGTCGCGCCGTCAACCAAGGAGCTGGACCAGTAGCTTTAAAACTGACCATTCGCGCCCTGCAATCGTACTGGCGGATCCTGCTAGAAGAACCGCTCCGCACCCTCCTAACCCTATCTGCGGCCTGTTTGCTTACATTATTACCGCCACCCCTCTACCGCAAGCTGCAAGCCCTGGCGTTTCAGACTGTTGCTGCCAAGCAAAAACGGCAGTTGAGCCAGCCCAAAGATGTTTGATAAGTACTTCTTTTTGTAATAAATTTAACTTTTATGAGAATCAATGTTTGTGGCGTTGAGATCGATCGATATAATTTCGATCAGGTGCTGGAACGGATCGTCGATCATGCAGTTGCCGGAAAACCGCCTGAATATGTTGTCACACCAAATGCGATGCACATTGTCAGCCTGCAAGCAGATCCCTTGTTTCAAGAAATTTATCGCCAAGCTTTCCTCGTCGTACCTGATGGGGTTTCACTAATTTGGTCCGCACAATTTCTCAACACCCCACTCAATGGTCGAGTCAATGGCACAGATCTATTTGAACAGCTCTGTGCGGCTGCTGCTGAAACAGGATTGAAAGTATTTTTGCTCGGCGGCAGAGCCGGAGCTGCTGATGCAGCCAAGCACGTCCTGGAAACTAGACACCCATGCCTAAACATTGTTGGCACCCACTGCCCCCCCTATGGATTTGAATCCCAGCCCACCGAACTAGCCGCAATCAACGCTAAAATCAAATCTGTTCAGCCCGATTTGCTATTTGTCGGATTGGGTGCGCCCAAGCAAGAGAAGTGGATTGCAGCCAATTATCAGGAGCTGTCAGTACCAATTTCAGTTGGAATTGGGGTGAGCTTCGAGCTAGTTGCCGATATGGTCAGCAGAGCACCCGTCTGGATGCAAAAAACCGGACTAGAGTGGTTGTTTCGGTTAATTGTGGAGCCAAAACGACTGTGGAAACGCTACATCATTGGTAATCCACTATTTATCTTGCTGGTTTTAAAACAACGTTTAAGGTTGCCAGGTCCTTGATATAGCAATCCTATTTGAGATCATTGCAGTAACATTAACCTGTAGGGGCGGTGCTGTCTTGCCGTTTTCTTATGCGGGGGAACCCCCGCATGAAAACGCCGCCTCGTGCCCGCCCTCTGGGGTTTAAGCCTCTCAAATAGGATCTCTATAGTCGATCGACCTGTGGGTTGAGTTGAAGAATGAAACAGGGGAGTAGTATAACGAATATGTCGAATCAAAAGTTAATTGTCGGAATATGTTTGGTTGGTTTAGGTTTAGCGGCGGTGATTAGTCTCAGTACGCTGGTAGCCGCTAAATCGAAGCAAACTGGTGGTACTTTAGCGACTGGCTCGGCAACAAGAGATTTTAGTACTGTTGGCAATCGTTCACTCAAGCAGCGAGCTGCTGTGAAAGGAATTATCTATGGAACCGAGAGTAATTATGACGGGATTAGATCGGACAAAAAACTAGCAACCCTGATCGGCAAAGAGAGTATGATGCTCATCCCTGGCTGGGAACTCAAGTGGCATGTTGGCAATCAACCCCTGCGTCCCGATTTTGCCAGGTTTGACTTCACTCGTGCCGATTGGATGGCTAAGTTTGCCAGCAGCAATCGGATGATGTTGCGGGGACATGTGCTCGTCTGGCACGAGTCATTACCACCTTGGTTTGCCCAAAAAGTCAACAAGCAGAATGCTAAACAGGTGTTGACAGAACACATTCAGAAAGTTGCTGGTCGCTATGCCGGAAAAATGCATTCTTGGGATGTGGTCAATGAAGCAATTGCTGTTTACGAAGGACAACCACTAGGCTTACGCAAAACTCCGTGGTTAGAGCTACTGGGGCAGGACTATATCGAAATTGCCTTCCGTGCTGCGGCAAAAGCCGATCCCAAAGCTTTGTTAGTTTATAACGACTATGGATTGGAGTATGATACACCAGAAGATGAAGCGAAAAGAAGTGCTGTGCTAAAGCTGCTCAAGCATTTGAAATCCAGAGGTGTACCAATTAACGCCCTGGGAATTCAGTCTCATCTAGATGCTCATGAAACACGGTTCAATGCCAAGAAGTTTCGGGCTTTTCTCAAGCAAGTTGCTGCCCTGGATCTCAAAATCATGATTACCGAGCTGGATGTCAACGACCAAAAATTACCTGCAAATCCAGCAGTGCGAGATCGGATTGTGGCCGGAGTTTATGAGGACTATCTCTCCGCCGCACTGAGTGAAAAGGCCGTTACCACTGTCGTAACGTGGGGAATTACCGATCGCTTTACTTGGCTATCCAACCATACTCCCCGTGGTGACGGGGCGGCACTCAGACCACTACCATTAGATGCCAGCTTAAAAACCAAACTGGCCTGGAACGCTATTGCCCGTGCTTTCGATCGCGCTCCCAAGCGATAGTCTCAGATCTTAGCTCAAAACCAAATTACTGGTGTTGAAACAGTTGACAAGCGATGATTGCTCTTAGGCAATATCGCTCTATTTAACTGGGAGTAAGCGTTTTGGCGGATTGAACCAGAACAGCGTTTGTTATAATAGCCCAATATCTTCAGAAATACTATGGAATCCAAAGGGTTGATCGATCTAGATTTGAGTAGTTATGCGTCGGCGGTGAAGCGACAGTGGGTGCCTGCTGTGAGTATTTTTGCTGCTACCGTTGCGCTTAGTCTGATCGCCGCTGCTTTGATGAAACCATCCTATCAAGCCGAAGGGAGATTGTTATTCAAAAATCCGGCCTTTAAGGTAGTGGGATCGAGTTTATCTCCCAACAACATGGAAGGCGGAGACGCTGGCGATTTGAAGCCACTAGTTTCCACTCAGAACCCCGTCACAACTCAGATGGAGATATTGACTTCGCGGCCATTACTCCAGAAGTTGATCGAACAATTACAGCTCAAGAACGATCAAGGGAAACTGCTGCGAGCTAGCGATTTACAGCCCGCCATCACGACTAAAATTATTGGTGGTTCTGACGTGCTCCAAGTTGACTATAAAAACAGCAATCCCCAGAAAGCCGCAACTGTAGTTAATAAGCTGATGGAACTATATTTGGAAAATGATATTTCCACCAGCCGTGCCGAAGCAGAAGCAGTCCGCGCATCAATGGATCAGCAGTTACCCAAAACCCAGCAGGCTGTCAATCAGGCCGAGGTAGCACTGCGTAAATTTAAACAGCAAAATAATGTTGTGGACTTGAACGAAGAAGGAAAGTCAGCCGTTGGGATGATTAGCAATCTAGAAACTACGATCAATTCCACTCAAGCCCAACTCGATGAAGCGATAGCTCAAGCCAAGGGACTTAAAGAAAAAGTCAAGTTAAATTCTCAAGAAGCCATTACAGTTAGTGCGATCAGTCAATCTCCGGCAATTCAGGGGATCATGTCTCAACAGCAAGATGTTGAAAGACAACTCGCAACTGAAAGCAGTCGCTTTTCCGATCAGAACCCAATTATTATTAGTCTCAAAGAAAAGCAATCCCAACTCAAAACCCTTTTAGAGCAGCAAATTCGGAATACCGTTGGTCCAACGGCTAAAATCCCCCAAGGATCATTGCGAATTGGCGATCTCAAACAAGCAATGATTAAGGAGTCATTACAGGCAGAAGTGCAGCGAGATGGCTTAGTCAAAAAGCTGGCTTCTCTAAACAGTGCTCGTGCTGCCTATCAGAAAAGAGTAGCTGTCATGCCGCAGCTAGTGCAAACGCAGCGACAGTTGGAACGGCAATTAGAAGTATCTCAATCTACATATCAAGTTTTATTAAAAAAGGTTCAAGAGCTACAGCTAGCAGAAAATAAAAATACATCAACAGCCAGAATCATCACTAGTGCAGTTGTGCCAGACAAGCCAGATAATAAAACAAAAACAATTGTCAGTGGTCTGGGCATTTTATTGGGCGCGCTATTGGGTACGGGCGCAGTTGCGGGCTTGGAAATCAGAGATAAGTCACTTAAAACTGTTAAAGAAATCAACAAATTATTTGGATATACATTACTCGGCATCATCCCTGCGGCTCAAACAAAGAAAAAAAGTCGCGGAAAAGATCGCGCTCCAGCATTAACAACATTAGAAGTTTCAGTTAGAGATACACCGCAGTCGGTGACTAGTGAAATGTCTCGATCGATCCAATCCAACTTGAGATTTCTGGGTTTTGAGCAACACCTAAAAACGATCGCCATTACCAGTTCAGTTGCCAATGAAGGCAAATCAAAAGTTGCCGCTAATTTGGCCGCAGCGATCGCTGGAGTGGGTCAAAAAGTACTGTTAATTGATGCAGACATGCGCGTTCCTTACCAGCATCAATTCTGGAAACTACCCCTCAAAAAAGGTCTCAGCGACATCCTCGGCGGCACAGCTAAATTGCATCAAATCTCCTGGACAGTGATGGATAATTTGGACATCCTAACGGCTGGATCTAGACCCCAAAATGCCCTCTCTTGTCTAGAGTCAAGGCAGATGGAATCACTCCTGCAAGAAGTTGCAGCCAACTATGACTTCGTGATTATCGACATTCCACCCATTCTCGTTGCGGCGGAAACCCTAAGTGTTGCAAATATGACCGATGGAGTCTTGCTCGTATCCAGACCTGGCGTGATCGATGCCAATAATGCCCGTGCTGCTCAAGAAAAATTGAAAATGGCCAAGGCCAACATTTTGGGACTAATCGTCAATGGAGTGATCGAGCGCAACGAAACTGAGGATCATTTTGCCGCCACCAATGATTACTTCACCGACGAACAGGATCCAGAAGCACCTTGGACTGACTATATGGCTCAACTGGGTAATACGATCGCTAGTCAATCCCAAGTCGAAACAAAATTCACGACCACAACGGCAATCACCCTGCTAGGTAAATCAGGGGATCAGAAAAAATAATCTTGGGAAGCCTATAATATAGCAGCAGACTTCAAAATCTTAAATTGTTATGCGTGTTCAGGTGATTGGTGGTGGTTTGGCTGGAACAGAGGCAGCTTGGCAGATTGCCCAAGCTGGCGTACCCGTGACCTTGCATGAGATGCGCCCCCATACCCTCAGCCCAGCCCACCATAGTCAAGAACTAGCCGAACTAGTTTGTAGCAACTCCTTCGGTGCCCAATCTGCCGATCGAGCCGCCGGATTACTGCATGAAGAACTCCGCAGGTTGGGTTCGATTATTATTGGCAAGGCCGATCATCATGCTGTCCCCGCTGGTGGGGCACTGGCAGTCGATCGCGGCCAGTTTAGTCACGATCTGACCGAAACCTTAAAGAACCATCCCCTGGTCGAATTTCGCCGCGATAACGTGTCGGAAATTCCCCGCGATGGCATTGTCGTTTTAGCCACTGGGCCGCTGACCAGTCCAGCCCTAGCTGAAGATATTCAGCGACTGGCGGGAATGGATTATCTCAACTTTTTTGATGCCGCTAGTCCGATAATTGTCGGGGATTCGATCGATAAAGAGATTGCTTTCTTTGCCTCCCGCTATGACAAAGGCGAAGCCGCCTATCTCAATTGCCCGATGAACAAGGAGCAATACATTCAGTTCCAGCAGGAACTCTGTAACGCCGAGCAAGCCGAACTCAAAGATTTTGACAGAGAAACTGCTAAATTCTTTGAAGCCTGTTTACCGATCGAAGAACTCGCCCAGCGCGGCGAAGAAACCATGCGCTATGGCCCCTTAAAGCCTGTGGGTTTATTCGACAGCCGCAGGGGTGATTTCAGAGCTACCGAGAACCAAATTCACCGTCCCTATGCCGTGATCCAGTTACGCCAGGAAGACAAAGCGGGACAGCTCTGGAATATGGTTGGATTTCAAACTAATTTAAAATGGGGCGAACAAAAGCGGATCTTCTCGATGATTCCAGGTCTAGAGAATGCTGAGTTTGTCCGCTTGGGCGTAATGCACCGCAACACCTTTATCAATTCACCAAAATTACTATCGTCCTCACCCCAATTCCATAGCCGCAACACCTTATTAGCCGCCGGACAAATCATCGGTACAGAAGGCTACACCGCAGCAGCAGCAGGTGGTTGGCTAGCAGGTACAAATGCGGCGCGATTATTTCGAGGATTGGAGCCAATCACAATGCCCCGTGTGACGATGATGGGTTCGTTATTTGATTTTATCAGTACTGCCGAACCAAAGTATTTTCAGCCAATGCCGCCAAATTTTGGCATCTTCCAAGAGTTACCCACCAAGATTAAAGGTAAACAAGAACGCTACGGCGCATATCGCGATCGATCTCTGAGTGCGATCGATCAATTAGTTCAAAGTTTGGTACCACAATACGCGCTGTCCTAGCTCTGATTAGCGAGCTGGTTGACTAATTAATTTCTGACCTGCGGTGGAAGTTGCAAATCCCAGAAATGCTTTGGCAGTCTGATTTGGCTGACCTTTGTAAACATAGAATAGAGTGCGGCTGTATGGATAATTTGTTGCAGTAGGCATCTGACCATCGATCGCAACCGATCGAACCGTTGACTGACTGGCGACTTGGGCGAATGTAGCATAGCCAATTCCATCAGCACCCAAAGCTTGGAGTAACGGAGTCGTTGCATCCCGATCTAAGATCTTGAAATTACTACCAGTACCAAACTTTTTGCCTTGAAGTCCGACTTCCTGAAAAGACTGGTGGGTACCACTACTGATCGGGCGTAAAATTGGGCGAATGGCTAAATCTTTGCCCCCGACTTGCGACCAATTGGTAAATTCACCTGTGAATATTTTGGTAACTTGATCTGTCGTTAGACCAGTACGGAGATCGTTAGCACTGCCTAAGACGATCGCGATTCGATCTTGACTAATCGGAATTGATACTAAGCCCTGACCTTTTTCAGCCGCAGTCAGTTCCCGCGAAATTCCGGTCAGATCGATCGTCCCAGTGGCGATATCTGCCAAACCTTTACTCGAACTAGTTGCGCTTGGTACAGCCTGAACGCCAGGAAATTTTTGCTCAAAGCCGATCTTTAACGCCTGATTAATTTGGACCATACTCGTTGAACCGCCAATTTTCAGCACCGATCCAGCCGGAATTGTCGTGGGCGGGTCAAAGGCGAGCTTCTCTGGTGAGTTAGCGGGGGTAGCTTCATTCCCGTTACTAGAGATTGGGGCTGGTAAATTCCCCTGCTTATTGACGCTGCTAACAACTGTATATCCGGCCACTGCTACCGCCAAGATACCAGCAATATAGACGATCGGCGGGGGACTTTTTTTGGAGCTACTCATCGGTATCAATCTGTGGTTGTTAGTTGAATTGACTTAGTTAGAACGTTGATTTTTTAGCTGTGCCAGCCGTTGATTCACTCGATCCTGGATTTCTAGATCGTTGTCTCGATCGGTTTGTACCGATCGATTCAGCGAGATATCCGCGACTAGTTTTTGTTGCATTTCATACTCCGTTGCTTGGAGCTGGGCATTTTCGAGGGTGGACTTAGCCGAACCACCATCAAATTCATCGTTCACCCTAGCAATTTCCCGCAAAGCCGTATTCACGCGGGACAGGTCGCGGGTTTGGCGAATCTCGGTGCGATAACGCTCGACTTCCATCTGTTCTTGGGTGAGGCGATTTTGCGAACTCAGCAATAGTCCTTCAGCTCGATCTACTTGGGTACACAGTTGTGCCAGCAGAGCTTCTTGCTGGATCACTTTGGCCAAAATTAACCGCGCATCTCGATCGCGCCCTTTTCTGGCTGCTACGCCTGCTTCTTGCTCTAGGGCTTTGATTTCTAGAGCCTTGCGATCGTGTTCAACCTGAAGATTGTTATAGAACCCATTTGGGATCTATTCAGACAGCCAGACGCTTGAGCATGAGTCGAATAAAACAAAGGTTGAGTTTAGCAGTGGCATGGTCAAGAGTTCGTTCAAAGTTTTTAACCAGACTCTTGCAACGTTCCATCCAAGCATTGGTACGTTCGATTACCCAACGAGTTGCGACTGGAACAAAGCCATTTTTACCAGCCGCTAGTTTCGCAGCGGGTGTAGGTTTAGGGGCAAGTTCAAACCTAATCTTAGTCATCATCTGAGGATACGCTGCTTGCATTGCTAGCGTTAGTTTGGATGGATGATAACCGTTATCCAGCAGGATGGTAATCTTGGGGATATTGACGGGTTTAGCTCGAAAATAATCAAGATTATTAGTCAACATTTCAATCAGTCCTTGGTCATCAGACACATTGGCAGCAGTGCAGTGAGTAAAAAATGGGAAGCCCAGGGTGTCAACAGCTAAATGTCGCTTGATGCCATTAGTACATTTATAATGACAGAATCCTTTTGATTCAATACCTGCGTTACAAGTATTTTTCACGGCTTGAGAATCAATCATGATTAACCTTGTCCATTTTGGTTTTTTTTGACTTGTTCTCGTGCTTGAGCGTGGAGATCTGACATAATTTTCTCAATCACACCATCTGTTCGCCATTGCTTGTAATGCCAGAATACTGTCGAATATGGCGGTAAGTCCTTTGGTAAATCCCCCCAATTACATCCATTCTTCAGTTGATAGAAGATCCCATCCAAAATTTGTCGCTTTGTCCATTTCGGTGGCTTAGTCTTTTTCTTTGGTGGTAGCAATGGTTCAATGATTTCCCATTCCTTGTCTGTTAGGCTGCTTGCATATCCCATTTATTCCCCATTTTAGCCCATTTTCTTAGATCCCAAATGGGTTCTATAAGGGGAGGGGACAAAATCCCCTCCCAAGAGGGGTGGCGCGTAGCGATGTTTTTATTCTGGGGTTTCCCCAGAATAAAAAAACATCAAGACAGCGACGGGGTGGGTAAATCTTCGCAACCACTAAACAACCCCCGCAGGCTCCAACTGCTGTTGATTGAAATAGTAATAATGTCCCCGCTTGGCAATCAATTCATTGTGCGTTCCTTGCTCGATCAAAATCCCCCGATCCAACACTAAAATCTGGTCAGCCGCGCGAATTGTCGAGAGCCGATGGGCAATTACTAATGTTGTTCGCCCTTTCAGAATTGTGCCGAGATTCTGTTGAATAATCCGTTCTGATTCAGGATCTAAATGGGAAGTAGCCTCATCCATAATCAACAGTGGTGGATTGCCCATG
>JANNDL010000154.1:0-10602 GCA_031387665.1 Chamaesiphon sp. OTE_75_metabat_95
AGTTTCAACGGGAGACGGAGGGCGATTGATGATGACGGCGGCGGAGCCACCAAATACGTCGCAAAAATGTTGTGATGGTGATAGTAGGGGTAAGAGCCAGTCGAGGTGGCTATATTTACCACCGTACCAGCCAAATGCGACCGCCTCGGCGCGCTTCGCGTTCGATTTTCCCATAGTCTTTAGTTTTGATTAAAGTTGTATAAATAGACCCAAAGATAGCGATAAACTGGTCAGGACAAGAGATCGAGGAAGATTTAATGGCTAGAGGCGATCGGAGATCGCTCTATAGATCCTGTCTGCAAATTTATTGCATCTATTTATTCTTAACTTATCGAGAATTTGTAATGGCGATATTGACGTTTTCTTTAGATTACGAGATTGCTCTTCTAGAACATTTATTAATGCTTCATCGCCACAATCATCGCAGAGAGCTAACAAAAAATCATCTGGATGCAACACCGAAAGATTATAATCTTGATAAGATCTGACCGGAAAGTCTTTGAGATTGTATGTGACTAGATAATCTACGCCAGCAACAATAGCAGCAGCCAACACATGGCGATCTTTAGGATCGTTGGTCATGGACTCGATTAAATTTAAAGGTGCATCGATAAAGCTTTGAGGGAAAGCTTTTCTGACTTGTTGTTGAAAGTGGTCTTCTCTTTCTGGAGTAGATAACTGTTTCTTAATGTGGTTGCGGCTGACTTCATCTAAAATATCCTCAGAAATATAAAGTTGAAAAACTCCTTGAAATGCAGCAGTAAACAAAGTATCTTTAATTTGCATTCCAAAGATAGTGCAGGCATCGAGCAAAGCTTTTTTTGTCATTCATCTATGCTCGCCATCACCGATCGAATATAGTTGTCTTCATATCCCCCTTCCGCTTCTGTCATTGCAATAATTTCTCGCATACTTTCAGCACGGATGATATCTTGCGGCTGTAGAGATTCACCCGATAAGCTGCGCTCTTGGCTGACTACCGAAATAGATTCTCCAGCCAAGATTGCTCTAACTATTATTTGCAGTCTGCGATTGACTTCGGAGGGCGATCGATCGAGATATTCTAATAGCTGCGATAGCTCTACGCGATTAGGCAGAGCCTACGTTGCACGAACGCTTTCGCTCTGTGGTGGATGGATCGAAATGGGATAGGAAATGTTGGTCATATCAGATCTAAAGCTTGTTTAGTCCTCTCTGTATTCCCATTATACCAATACGGGTGAATCGATCGTCCAGTAAAAGCCAGTCGAGGTGACTATATTTGCCGCCATGCCAGCCAAATGCGATCGCCTAGCGGCGCGCTTCGCGATCGATTTTCCCATAGTCTTTAGTCTAGATTTATTCCCATCGTAGTTGAATTGGGTATGCAGTGAAAGCAGCATCACAGCTAACTAAAGTGAGAGAATTAGTAATGGCTTGAGCGATGAGAATCCTATCGAATGGATCGCGATGATGAAGTGGTAGATTGATTATCCTAACTGTATCGGCAAACGAAATTGGTAGCAGGTCGATTCCAGCAGGTTCTAGACTAGCTGCGATCGATTCATAGTTCGATCGCAGTGATAATTTGCCGATGCTTAATTTAATCGCAATTTCCCAAAGACTAGCAATACTAATGCAAACTCGCTCGGCTGCTTCAATTTCTATTTTTATCGATGCGGATAACTTGGAGTCATCCTCTGAATACCAGATGAAAGCATGAGTATCTAAAAGTAGATTAGTCAATCCATATACTCCTGAAAATCTTCTAGCGGCTCATTAAAATCTTCAGCCAGTGGTAAAGCAAATGTTCCCTTTAGAAAACCTGCTCGCCGCTTTTTTTGTGGTTGCGAAGTGCTTTTAGTATGAGTTTCTAGCAAAAACTGAGTATAGTGGAGAACTTCTTGCTGGAGTGAATCAGGTAGTTTATGCAGGTATTCTAAGATTGTTGTTTCTATCATTTTCAGAACCTCATTTTGCTTTTCACGTACCATCGATTACATTAACTAAACAAGATTTTATCTAGAGCTAGATAAAATCTTGTTTTCATTTAACTGTATATAGCAATAGGTTCTAGAACAAAGTCAACATCTCCAACCAGGACTTTCCAGAAATCAGCCATGTTAACCTGTCCTGCTAAACCAGTAATACTACTTGATTGAAGACGGGTTTTAGGTAAAAAGCCAACAATAGTTATCTCTGTATTGCCAGGGAGTATGTACATTCCACGAAGCTGATCCATCGTAATTACAAAATGATCTGGATTGAGGGAACAAACTATACTTTTTGTATCTACTCCAAAATGAGCAGTCACAGAACCTATTGAACAAATATTTAGCATTTGCCGCATTAATTCTACCATTTCAAGGGAAAAATCCTCTTGACCACTTGCCTGCATTAACATCGTGATAATACTAGGACTTTCCAATATTTTATGAATCATTGCCCACTCGAAAAAGTGAGTTGTCGCCGTTATTTTAACAATCTGAAATTTAGAATCATCAAAATCGTTACTATTATGGATCTCAGAGATTAGCCCAGCTTGAATAAGGTCTCTTTCCAATAAAAGATATAAGTTATCCTGATCTACTTTATCTTCTGAGAAACCTCTAGACTCTCCTGATTCTTTAACTGAGCCATCCTGGGATTTAAAGCCAGACTTGGTAGTTTGCTTTTTCTCACCCTTACTGCCTACTTTCATCGCGATGTTAGCACCAATGCTACCCTCGGCAGCGGAGCTTTTCTCGCGTGTTTGCTCCTGATACTCTTCGGTAGGATTATTAACATCTCTTTGGCTAATGGTCTCAGATAGTCGGCGAATCTGAGTTAAGCCATCCGATATTTGAGCTGTGTAGGAGTTTAAACGGCTACGATCTAAGTAGATGAAGTGTTTTAACTTAGTATCGCTTCCACTTGCGATCGATTTCCCGACTTCTTGATTCATATGTATCAGATTTTTCTTTTTCCCATTGTAATCTATCTTTTGATACACGATCTAGGGAATCTCGTAAATCTGTCATATCATCATCGAGGGTCATTTGTCGATCGATCTCTTCCACGACACCACCAATCAACTCACCTAGTAGGTAAGCATCCTCATGGCTACTGCGCTTTGCTGGTTTGGAATTGGGTGAGTCAGGTGTGGTCATAACATTGTTCCAGGATTCTCCCTTCACTACGATTATATCCTTACTTTTACAAGTTACCGTAGATGTACAGCGATAAATGGGTAGTATAAGGTAGCACTATCAAACTAGTTCCAACTTGTTGAGATTCTATGATAAATCTTTCCACCAAATCGGCTGAAGAGTTCCAACTACCTGAGTTGCCTCAATTTCATTTAGCTATTAGCCAACTTACTCAAGCATTAGGTATTCCAAGAGATCTACTAGCCAGTGATGAAGAAATTGAGTATGCTTGGAAAGATTTACCTCGTGAGCTACATAATATTCCTATTACTATTCGAGGTGAACTTATGGCTAGAATGTGTGTAGCTGTGAGTACAGGATTATTTGATAGTGCCATCAACTATTGCTGGAATGCGTCAATATTACAACTCAGGGAAAAAGTCAAAAATTTTGGTTTACCAGTCGTTGCTCAAATTATTAGAGATGACTTTGAAGAAAAACATCTTCTTAATTTACAGGATAGTAAACTTTTAGAACTTTGTGTTCAGCTTAATCTTACATCAGAAGATGGCTATTTCTTTTTGGATCAATGTAGAAATATCCGTAATAACTTTTCAGCCGCTCATCCAACAATTGGTACGTTAAATGACCGTGAGTTTATAATATTCCTCAACCGTTGTGTAAAGTATGCACTTGCAGATTCAACATCACCACGAGGTATAAATATTGGCTCATTTATATCCGCAGTCAAGGGATCTCGATTTACAGACCAACAGTGTGCTACATGGGTAGAACGTCTTGATGAGACTCATGATGCTCAACGAGAATTACTATTTGGAATGATTCATGGTGTCTACTGCGATCCCGCAAGTCCAGAGCCAGCAAGGATTAATACGTTAGAATTGTGTACTGCGTATAGTAATAAATTTACAGCAGCTATTAAATCAGATTTGATCAATAAACATTCAGAATACATCGCCAAAGGAGATGAGACAAGACATTTAGTGTCTCAGCAATTTTTTGAAAAGCTAGGTTTACTAAGCCTACTGAACGATCATGAAAAGCACACAATCATATCTAAATCAATCAATCGACTTCGGACAGTTCACAATGAAATAAACAATTTTCACAATGAGCACCCATTTGCAGAAAGACTCGAAGAGCTATCTAAACAAAGTGCCTTACCCAAAACATTACAAGAGGAATTTGTTCAAACAATTGTTGATTGCTATGTAGGTAATGGCTACGGAGTAGCTTGGAAGGCAGAGCCATACTATGAATCTATGATACGTTCATTCTCACCAGGAGAAATTGCTATTATGATTAAACTGGCTGAATCTGAGTGTATTCTTGGAAAAAGGATTAGAGGAGGTGGGTCTTGTCGCCAAAATTTCGTCAAAGCATTAAAACTAATTGACGTTGCTAGCATTCACAATTCTGTCCAAGCAGCATACGAAAAACTTATCAAGTAATAAGTGTTCCATAGAGTAGGATAAAAACCCTACTCTATTTTTTGATTTCTAGACTTCGGCTAGCTTTCTCACCTCATCCACACTCACGATTCGCCCCTCATCCTCAAAACCAGAAATTTGGTCGAAATTGAGATAACGATACAGATCTCCTGCAAACGGATTAATTTTCTTTGGCCGATATTGGTCATGCAGGAGCCGACGAAGACTTCATCGATGGTAGCTCCGGCGACTTCGCTCAGGAGTTTGATATTGTCGGGGTCGTTGGGGGCGGCGACGATCGGTTTGGTAATTGTATTAAGATCGATCTCGATGATTTCGGCGTATTCGGCATCGGCATCGGCGGACATTAAGACGGGATTAGCCAGCCAAGCTTCCATCTGGGCGACGCGGCGCAGCATGGTACGGGCATCGGTATAACCGCGTGCGACCATATTTTTGAGTAGGGCGACGTTGGAGCGGATATATTCGGTGACGGTGGCTGTGCTGAGTTTAATCGTGGAGCCAGCGCAGGAACGTTCTGCGGTAGCGTCGGTAAGTTCAAAGGCTTGTTCGACTTTGAGATCGGGTAAGCCTTCAATTTCCATAATCCGCCCTGAGAAGACGTTGAGTTTGTTTTGTTTGTCGTTGGTGAGTAAGCCTTTTTGCATGGCGACGTAGGGAATAATCGCATTGACGACATCGCGGAGGGTGACTCCAGGCTGGAGTTCTCCTGTGAAGCGCACTAAGACGGATTCGGGCATATCTAACGGCATGGCACCGAGAGCGGCGGCGAAGGCGACTAAACCAGAGCCTGCGGGGAAGGAAATGCCGAGGGGGAAACGGGTGTGGGAGTCGCCGCCTGTGCCGACGGTATCGGGGAGGAGCATTCGATTCAGCCAGGAGTGGATGATGCCGTCACCAGGGCGGAGGGCTACGCCACCACGTTGGGCGAAGAAGTCGGGTAAGTCTTGGTGGGTGAGGATGTCTACTGGTTTGGGATAGGCGGCGGTGTGACAAAAGCTACTATTCGCCATTTCCTAAGCCGCTTTCGGCTGCGCTTCTCAAGGAAAGCCATAACTCTTTGAGGGGTTGACTGACTGCACTATCTGGCTCATTTAATACAAGCTGTTGGTATTCCTCAACATATTTTGTGCGAGAACGATGGAATAAATGTAGAAAATGACGCAAAAAGCTGATGCAATCTAGCACAGCTATTTCAACTCCACCTGTTTTCTCGTAAAGGCTTTTCGCATAATTGTTCACCTCTTGCGGAATTTCTGAGGTAGTGATAAAGATGTAATTATCGATATCTTTATCTAAAATCTTTTGGACTGCCAGATCGATATCTTCTCTCGTTACTGGGCGCATTTTCATTTCGTAGCCAGTTAATACTCGCTCTTCATTAATGAGAGTTATTTCGACATCACCAATCGCACCCGTTTGTTTATCCGCAGCATTATGACTTGCCAGAATTGTAGCTTGTTCACCTAGCTGTATGCTTGCTGTTTTATAGGCAGCCGTCACAATTAATACTGGTAATCGGCTTGAGTTTCGTCCTACCAGGTGGCTTTGAATAATAGCGACAATACTTTCTGAGGATAATGGAATCGCACCATCTAATGGTTGTATTCCTGCCAAAAGTGTTTCGATTCGCTGCTGATTTTCATGTTTGACAATCAGTAAGACGCGAATGCTTTCAGCTAGTAAATCGTCAGCACTTACTATTCCGGTATGAACATCGTCGAGTAATTGCAGAGCCGCTTTATAAAGTTCTGGTGGTCGTCCGACTAGGTTAGTATTTGGGCTGAGTGGTTCGCTACGGTTGCGAAGTGCTGGTGTGAGGAAGGCAGTTGTGGTGTTGCAGGGAAGACGATGCTCGGCGATGAATTGCCCGATATACGCTTCATCATAAGTACGACCGGAAAATGTATCGGTACCATCAATTTCTGTGTATGGTTTACGAATATCTACTTGCGGTTTGTGAATCTTTGCCAAACAACAGGACAATATCAGCCGAGATAGAGCCTTGTTGCGAATATTACGACAAATTAATTCTACTCTTTGGCGAACACCTTCATTCTTGATAATCGAATTCCCTATGTCAGTGTTGGCTCTTTGGAGAGCGATTGCGAGGATTTCTGGTGGTGTGTCCATTCTATTCCTTTCGGTGGTTCATAGTTCATCCACAGTACTTCAGTCCGTGCTGACTTGACCGAATGACACATTTTTGCGTTAGCTTCCACGATATACCAGTCACTATATAATTCATCCATCAAATCGCAATGGTAGCTTGATAAAGCAACTTTTCCTTGGACATTCCTAAGTACCGATGCAAGTTCTCGATGTTCGGTATCGGTCATTTCATGGGCGTATGCTTTGGAGTCGCCACGGGCACCATGTGGGTAAGGTGGGTCGCAATAGAATAGCGTTTCAGCACTATCATATCGTTTGATGACTTCGATCGCGGGTGCATTCTCGATTTGAACGCGCAATAGTCTTTGAGCGATGAGTGATAAATCGTCGATACTACCGAGCCACCGAGATACGGCTCCTGACATGCCAGCACGACTGGTTAATAAGCAATGCGCCCAACGTCCCGCGCTGGATGTTTGAGCGAGTCCAGTTCGGACTTGTCTAGCACACACGAAAAAACGCCGAGCGCGTTCTAGTTCGGTGATTCCTTCAGTCTGGCGTTGGCTGGCTAATGCTAGTTCTTCACGAGAGAAAGGGGTTAAACCGATGGCTTCGATTAGCGGCTCTTTTTGGTCGCGGAGGACGCGAAAAAAGTTGACAACTTCGCTGTGGATGTCGTTGTAGGTTTCAACGGGGGACGGAGAGCGATTGATGATGACAGCGGCGGAGCCACCAAATACGTCGCAAAAATGTTGTGATGGTGGCAATAGTGGTAACAGCCAGTCGAGGTGGCTATATTTTCCGCCATACCAGCCAAATGCGACCGCCTTAGTGGCGCGCTTCGCGTTCGATTTTCCCATAGTCTTTATTAGATAAATTAAAATAGTTGTAACTGTTTGTTAGTTGCTTGTTGTAGGCTCTCTTGTAAAGCGTCATGACCGATACTTTCCTTGATACAATTAGCAACGTATTTAGCTAAATTCACTGGAACAGCATTACCAATAGCTTGTTCGAGATCTGACTTACTACCTTTAAATTTAAACGTCTTTGGAAAGGTTTGGAGATAACTACGTTCGATCGTCGTTAATGGTCGTAATTGCTCATTTAGATCGCAAGCATCGCCTGGATGTTTTTGATAAGTTTTGGGAATTGGGCGATTGACACCGCGAACAGTAGGGCTAGGCTCATGAATACTGAAGATACCTCTGCGTTGATAACTTCGGGGATGTCTATAGTAATATTCGACTTCTAAACTATCCCCAAGATAATTAAAAATTGTCATCGGATCGATCGACTGGTTTTTGCTTAAAATATTATCCATGTTCTCATTCATTCTACCTAGCTTACCAATTAGAAAATATCGCTTTCTCGATTGTGGTACTCCACAGTAACTAGCATTTAGAATAATTGATGTTAATTCATACCCATTCTTTTTGAATTGTTCTAATACAGTAGCTAATATGGGACTTCTAGTAATGAGACTGACATTCTCCATCACAAACCAAGTTGGCTGAACTAGGCAAACTATGTCAGCAAAAGCTCTAGTTAAATTTGCCCTACCAAGATTTTCATTTCGTTTGCCAGCACTAGAGAAATCTTGACAAGGTGGGCCGCCTATAATTAATTCTGGTGAGAAATCGACGATCGATCTATAACCATCTGGATCTCCTAAATCTTGGTTGAAAATTGGATGAGTGAAATTATCTCTGTAGATATCGATCGCAGGTTGCCAATTATCAAAAGCTGCGACAATATCGAATCCAACCTGTTGAAATCCCAGGGAGAAGCCACCACAACCAGCAAATAAGTCTACCGTTCTCATCTGCTTAGTTGAGGCTCATAGTGGCATGGATAATTATATATTTTATTGTCATTCCTCTTTTGTAATAATTTGGGCAACATCATCATCTGACAAACCAAGAATTGTACACAATGCCATATTTAATTGCATGATATACTCTCGATCGAGATGACCGATTACTCGAATAATTCTAGATTTATCGATAACTCTAATTTGTTCACAAAGGATTACCGAATCTTGAGTTAAATTAGCAATACCGATCGGAACGAAGACATGAGATGGTAAGAGACTTTTCCTAATCCTTGATGTCAGCGGCGCAACGATCGTATGTGGACTGGCTGCATTTGCTCGATCGATCTGAATGATAACCGCAGGTCTAATCCCCGAGTGCTCTGTACCGATAACTGGATTAAAGTCGCAGAGAATGATATCTCCCCGTTTAATTACTACCACTTAATTTCCCCATTGGCTAACCGAGTCTCATATTCTTCTAGATTGGATAAATAATCTGCAAAATCTGATTCTACCATCTCATTTGAATCTAGCGAGGCTAAATTTGTCAATCGATTATCTCTATCTCTCCACAGTAAAAAATCGATGTAATCATTTACTTCCTGAACTAATGCCTCTGGCATCTGTCCGATTTTACTAATAGTTTGCGTTTGGATATTCATAAATATAGCAATTTTGGCGTAGTCTTATTTATGGCTTATGGGATTATTCTATCGATCTCTATTATATCCTCTCTCTTTCGATCATCTCCAATCGAGTGGCTAAAATTAAACTCCGTTAACACTGAGTACTGACAGCAAAGCGGGATCGCTCGCACTGGGAAGCTTCCAAGGCTATATCAATGAGATCAGGCAGTATGGAAGAAATTGTCAAAAATCATCACTTTGATCGTATAGTATTATCTAATTACAGATCTTCTATGGAGGCTAATCATTAAGTATACTCAATCTACTATCTTAGTGCGGCAATAGAAGTAATCAATATATCAATCAGCATCCATCTACTATGAGTAATTCCCCCGATCCACAAGATGATGATAAACAATCCGATGTTTTTAAATTACTTAAAACAAAAATTTCAAAAGTGTTCCATAAGGCTAGTAATACAGAGCCAAGAGCAATTGTGTTTGTAGGAATATTAGGGATAATAATAGCAATAATAAATATAACTCCAGGAATAATAGGAATAATATTTAACGGTGAAAAGGAAAAACTCTTTAATGAAAAGTATTCAAAATCTATGGACTTGATTATTGGCAAAGACAACATTAGCTCTAGAGTCAAAGGAATAGAAATAATGGGAGAGCTAATGGATAAATATCCAGACAAGCAATGGTCAATTGTAAACAGTTTATCTAATCTGGTTAGAGAGAATAAGCCACATCTGGTTTGCAATAAGTTACATTACGAGAAGGATTCAGCCCCATTAGATGTAAAAGAGGCTATTTTGCTGATCAAAAGAAGAGATCCAAGCAAGGATTCAAAACCATCAAAAAAAGAAAAAATTAATATAGATCTTCGACGTGCAAACTTACACAGAACTGATTTGGAGTATGCAGAGTTCAATGGCACGGATTTAAGCAATAGTGATTTATATGGTACATCTTTACAGGATGCTAAATTGAATGGAAGCATACTAAGAGGAACCTGCTTAATGTCGGCAGGATTGCAAAATGCAGATCTGACGAACGCGGATCTAACTCAAGCAATTCTAACTCAAGCAATTCTAACAGATGCAGATTTAACTGGGGCGAAAGGACTTTCTTATGAGCAACTTAGAAAATCATGCTATTGGGAAAAAGCGAGTGGTATTGACCCATCAATAATAACAAGATTACAACAAGATAATAATCTGTCGGCAAATAGAAAAAAATGTAGAGAATAAATAGTAGATTGGGGTGTAAACCCCTCTCTACATTTCAGATCCTTACACCTCAGCTAGCTTTCTCACTTCATCCACCGAGACAGTTCGACCTTCATCTTCAAAACCAGAAATCTGGTCGAAATTCAGATAACGATACAAATCCCCTGCAAACGGATTGATTTTCTTACTCATCAAATCCAGATATTCCGGTACCGTCGGAATCCGTCCCAACAGC
>JANNDL010000160.1:0-22526 GCA_031387665.1 Chamaesiphon sp. OTE_75_metabat_95
ATGGAAGGTGCCCAACAGTTTTGTCGAATTCGCGGTTATATCTCGACTCTTCGTAAACAGGGTATCCAAGTTCTCGATGCGCTCAGACTCGTTTTCATGGAAACTCCACTTTTTCCTAGTCTTCAGCCTGAGTAGTTACAATTTATTACTTATAGCCTGCGGCTTGTAAAGAGAACAGATGAGCATATCTACCATCAGCGGCGATCAATTGCTCGTGACTACCTTGCTCGATAATTTCACCATTTGCCATCACGAGAATCTTATCAGCCATTCTGACAGTCGAAAATCGATGGGAAATCAGCACCACCATCTTATCTTGGGTGAGCGATCGAAAGTGATTGAAGATGTTCATTTCCGCTTCGGCATCCATCGCCGCAGTTGGTTCATCGAGGATCAGGATATCGGCATTCGATCGCATGAACGCCCGTGCCAGTGCGATTTTCTGCCATTGTCCACCGGATAGCTCCTGTCCACCTTTAAACCATTTGCCAAGTTGAGTATCAAACTTTTCAGGGAGTGTATCGATAAAGGGTGAAGCCATGCCCTTTTCAGCGGCGATGTTCCATTCCTTACGATCGTCTAAATGGGCGACATCACCGACTCCGACGTTCTCACCCACGGTAAATTGATACTGAACAAAGTTCTGAAAAATCACCCCAATTCTACGTCTGAGGGCATCGGCATCCCAATCTCGTAGATCCACTCCATCGAGAAAGATCTTGCCGCTGGTGGGGGTGTAGAGATTGGTGAGCAGCTTGATTAGAGTCGTTTTACCCGAACCATTTTCACCGACGATCGCTAGTTTTTCACCTAGCGGTAGATGGAGTGAGATATTGTTTAATACTGGCTGATGGCTGCCTGGATAGCTAAATGAGACATTCTCGAACCTAATCCCATCCTTGATTAGACTCTCGGTTACGCGCCCCTGAGATTCGTGCATAGGTTGTTCGAGAAATTCGTACAGATTGGCAAGATAGAGATTATCCTCATACATGCCGCCGATCGATGTCAACGCTGAGGCAAATGTAGATTGCCCCTGTCTAAACACCATCAGATACATTGTCATCTCGCCCAGGGAAATCGCGCCGATGATCGTTTCCATCACGATCCAACCATAGGCACCATAGAAGGCTAGAGTGCTCACTAAGCCCAGTAAATAGCCCCAAATCCCTTTTTGAATCGTTAGATTGCGATCGTCCCTGTAGAGGCGATTAAAGATGTCTCGATAACGCTGCAGCAGTACCCCGCCGAGCTGGTAAAGCTGAACTTCCTTGGCGTAGTCTTCCCTAGCGAGTAGCGTCTCTAAGTAATGCTGTTGCCTAGTTTCAGGCGATCGCCAGCGAAATAATCTAAAGGCATGTTCCGAAAAGCGAGTTTCCGCAATAAAAGAGGGAATCGCTGCCGCAATTAGCACTACCACTGCCCAGCCAGAAAACTGCCACAGTAAGCCGCTAAAGGTAGCCAAAGTCAGCGCGGACTGACACAGCCCAAATGTCCGCGTAATCAGGGATAAGGGGCGACTAGATGCCTGGGATCTCGCCTGACTCATCTTGTCATAAAATTCTGAATCCTCAAAGTGGGTTAGATCCAAAGTGAGAGCTTTTTCGAGAATGAGTTCGTTGACTCGTTGGGCGAGTAATACCCGCAGCAGTGATTGGCACACCACTACGCCCTTTTGAGCAGCAGCTAGGAATACAATGGAGATCGCTTCAAGGCAGACATAATCGATCGCAGTCTGTTGATAATCCCACGAGGATGCCATGTTCGGTAGTTGCGATCGAGTCTGATTTGCCAACACCACACTATCGACGATAAATTTACCGATAATCGCGATCGCACTTGGCAATAAGCCACTAACTAGAGCCAAGATTGCCAGGGCTACCGTTAAGCTGCGGCTGGTTGTCCATACCAAGCCCAATGCTTTGCCACTGTAGCGAAATACTGATAGAGACTGACGAATATTTTTGGCTATTTGTCTTAATTTCTGCCCGTCACGATTCTTCTGTTTGGTCATTTTAGTTGGTGAAGGTTTGCTTTAAGACAGGCAGACTGAAGTATCAAATTGCTAGGTTACATAGAGCATCAGCGATTAAAATCATTTGTAGCTCTCAGCAAATACGATCTGCTCTCAGAATCTATCGATCGAAACCAGCTTGATTCTGGATCGACAAAGACTACGCAAATCCACTACAACTGACTCGGTACAAGACATAGACGCACTGATTAATCGTACAGCGATTTCTGAGAACTATGTGGAGATACATCACAATTTTAGGGGATCGCTAATAAATGTTGCGAAAGCTTGATTTCTAGAATAGAGTGTGTAGCAAGAGAAAAGTCTTCCCGTTAACTGTTCATATTTACTTGAGGTGTCACATGTTTTGGCACTTCGATCGCTCTACACTCTGAACACTCGCTAGACTCCCAGATTCTGAACAGCTAACCATCAAACACTTGACTGCAATTTACATCCCCAACTTCTCTATGCATATTCAGGCGATCTAGATTTCATGTCCCCATGAGTCGAGCCAACTATGCAGCGAGACTATACCTTTTGGAGGTTTTGAAAATGAAGCTACAAGGAAAAACAGCCCTCGTCACTGGGGCATCCCGTGGCATTGGCAAAGCAATTGCCTATGAACTAGCCAAAAATGGCGTGAAAAGGCTATTAATATTAGCTCGTAACGAACAACGACTGGCTGCAATGGCGATCGACCTGCAATTACTGGGGGTAGAAGTGATTCCCCTGGTAGTAGATTTGACCGATCGAGTCCAGATTGATGTGGCGATCTCGAAGGCTTGGCGAGATTATGGTCAGATTCATCTACTCGTCAACTGCGCGGGAGTCGCCTATCAAACGCCGTTTTTGCAATCTAAGTTGCCACAGGTGCAAGACGAGATCGCCATTAATCTAATCGGCATGTATGCTGTGACACGGCTAATTGCGCGGCGGATGGTATCTCAACGGGAAGGAACGATCGTCAATGTGGCTAGCTTAATGGGCAAGGTTGCCGCTCCAACGATGTCTACCTACTCAGCCACTAAGTTTGCCATCTTGGGCTTTACCCAAGCTCTACGGGGCGAATTGGCGAGTCACAATGTCAAGGTGATGTCGCTATTGCCGACGCTGACTGATACAGATATGGTGCGAGATATGTCTCGATTCCGCTGGATGGTACCGATGTCACCGGAACGAGTCGCCCAGGCTCTAGTGTGGGGGATCGATCGAGATAAACCCGAAATCATCATCGGCTGGCAGAGTCATCTGGCTGTCTGGGGTAGCTATCTGGTGCCGCGACTGGTTGAGTGGGTAATCCAGCTTGCATCACCGCTAACGGATCTCAAGCAGTCGTGGCGGCGGATTGGCGTTCGGGGTTAGTTACCACATTCGCCATATTGGTTTGCACAAAAACCCGACTTTTAGGAAAAAGTCGGGTTTTTAGCAGCACTATTTTCGACTCAAAACTCTGTCGGCTTGAATAATTACCAAATCTGTTAAAATAATTAAGATTATCTTCTAACCCGTTGGAGAGCCTGTAGTTGAATGAATAAAGTCTCAACTTCGGCTTGAAGTTCGAGAAATTTTTCTTGTTTATCGACTGGGTAGAGAGCCTTTGTCAACTTCTCAACTTGCTGTCTGTACTCGGATGTTGTAGATTCCAACTGCTTACTGGTGGTAGATGTAGGGGCTTCGAGAGTTAATAGGCTGGGAGGCATAGCTTTAGAATAGTTATTTATACTTACTCACACCAACGGCATTGTAGCTCGAATTTCACGATCGGTTGTGGAGATTTCCGAACTGCTGGTCTTTTTGCAGGTGAAGTTACCTTCTGTGACGGGTCGATCTGGGGATTGTTCCGCTGCCAACTGTCACCGTCTCGTGCTAGATTGGACTAGCTTAGAGTCGGGAAAGTTTGGTAAAAATCCAAGGCTGTGCCGCAACTGTGATGGAGCAAAAGCTTCGAGTCAGAATACCGGATCTGAGTGTGCTGAATTAATTCAGTACCATAGTATTCACTATTCCTGACGTTGCATCAGGACGGAGTTAGCCTTACGTGATTGCCGAACACGCGATCTGTCCAGATATTTATCATCCTGCGGTGGCGCGGGACGGGTTGTTGACTCGGCTGCGAATTCCAGGTGGCGTGCTAAATGTAGCTCAGTGCATGGCGATCGAGCAGCTACTCACCACAATTGGACTAGACTACATTCAAGTCACTAATCGTGCCAATCTTCAATTACGCGCACTGACAGAAGATCTCGATCCACAGGTTCTAACGTCATTAACTGATTGTGGTTTGGCAGCGGGAAATCGCGCCGTAGACGGAATTCGCAGCATGATGTTGAGTCCCACTGCGGGCATCGATCCGCAGGAATTAATTGATGTTCGTCCGTCAGCCATAGCTTGGCATGATTACCTCACCGATCATCCTGAGTTGGGGGTGCTATCTACCAAATTTAGTGTGGGTTTTGATGGTGACGGTAGTGTTGGGATTGTCGATCGACCCAATGATATTACGTTACTGGCTGTTAATGAACAGGAATTTGAACTGTACTTGAGTATTGGAAATCGCGGATCTGCTCCCGTGCCTGTAGGCGTGAGATTAGACGCGGGTGAATGTCTACCCATGTTGGCAGCAATTGCTCAAACCTATCGACAGGGACTTGAACTATTTGGTGGAAATTCGCGGCGGAAATTAAGATTGCGCGATGTTATTAATCATTGGAGTCTGACAGGCTTTGGTGAAATTGTCCAACGAGAGTTTGCGGGTTGTAGACGTTTTATTTTTAAAAACCTTGATGAGCAGGGAGGAGCGGGGAGCGGGGAGCGCGGAGCGGGGTTGAAAAATCATGCTTTGAACCAAAACGATCATTCTCATCTCGGTACACATCAACAATCACAACCCGATCGATATTACCTGGGCATAGTATTACCATTGGGACGATGGAATAGGTTGCAGGTAAGAGGATTGGGCGAAATTGCCGCTCAATATGGGAGTGGCACAATTCGTCTGACTCCTTGGCAAAATATCATTCTGCCTGATGTGAAATCAGCCGATATAGAGCAGGTGCAATCACTGATCGTTGAGCTAGGGCTAATTCACACGGCAAATCACCCCAGTAGTCTACTGAGAGCCTGTGCCGGGTCGAGTGGCTGTCAATTTGCGGCTACAGATACTCAGCGGGATGCGATCGATCTATCCAATTATCTAGCCGCAAATTTCACACTAGATCGACCACTGAGTATTCACTTCAGCGGTTGTGACAAATCCTGTGCCCAACACGATCGAGCTAATATCACGCTTTGGGGTGTGGAGGGTCAAAATCGCTATCGACTGGAAATAGCAGGTGCTGTAACTGAATTTGGACAAGATTCCAGCGATCTTTTGTTGCCTGACCAAGTACCGATCGCGATCAGTCATCTGATCGATGCCTATCACTATCAACGACTCAATCCCCAAGAATCTTTTCAAGCATTTGTGACTCGTCAATCTCTAGCACAATTGCATCAAATATTTAATAAAGACAATGTGTCTAAATTTCCAACCTAAAAACTTTGTTGGGTGTGTTGGGTTATCTCCTGACGGAGCGGGCTTCCGCCAACATTCTTCAACCCAACCTACAAATCTATCAACTATCAACTAATTAATGTTGTCTAAAAGCATTGTTTCAGCACCACTACATTACATCCGCGATGGCGCGGAGATTTACCGTCAGTCATTTGCGATGATTCGAGCGGAAGCAAATTTGGACAAACTACCTACTGATTTTAATTCAGTTGCAGTGAGATTGATTCATGCTTCGGGAATGATCGATATAGTTGACGATCTAGACTATTCGATCGATGCCGTGCGGGTGGGACGACAGGCATTAGCCAATGGTGCCCCCATTTTGTGCGATGCTCAGATGGTGGCAAATGGTGTGACTCGCAAACGATTACCTGTGAATAACCAGGTGATCTGTACTCTGCCAGACCCCCAAGTACCAGAATTAGCAGCTCAACTAGAGAATACTCGATCGGCTGCGGCGTTGGAATTATGGCGACCATATTTAGCTGGAGCGGTAATTGCGATCGGCAATGCCCCCACAGCCCTATTTAGGCTTCTAGAAATGCTCGACGAGGGCGCACCGAAACCCGCCTTGATTCTCGGCTTTCCCGTCGGGTTTGTCGGCGCGCTAGAATCAAAAGCTGCTTTGGCGGAGAATAGTCGGGGCATACCTTTCCTGACGATTCACGGCAGGCGCGGCGGTAGCGCGATGGCAGCAGCGGCGGTGAATGCGCTGGCGATGGAGCAGGAGTAAACTTAAATTAAAGTGAGAAAGAGCTAAAGACTGTGGTTGCAATTCGGATTGGAAAATTATATGGAGTTGGGGTTGGCCCTGGAGATCCTGAGCTGTTGACGCTCAAGGCGTTTCGAGTGTTGCAGTCGGCTCCAGTGGTAGCTTATCAATCGGCAAACGATCGAGATAGTATCGCTCGATCAATTATCGCACCATACCTGACGGGCAATCAGATTGAGGTGTGTTTTCACTTTCCCCGCGCCCTCGATCCTGAGGCTGCCAAAGAGCTATATGCTGATGCGATTAGACCGATTGTGGCGCACTTGTCGGCGGGTCGAGATGTGGTGGTATTATGCTGTGGCGACCCGTTATTTTACGGCTCGTTTATGTATTTGTTTACCCGACTAGCCGATCGATTTGAGACGGAGATCGTACCTGGAGTATGTTCACCAATGGCGGCAGCAGCGGCGATTGGCACGCCATTGTGTTACCAAAATGATATTTTTAGCGTCCTATCAGCAACTTTGCCAACTGAGAGACTTAAAGCACAGTTAACGAATGCTGATGCCGTTGGAATTATTAAACTTCGCCGCCATTTTGAAAAAGTACGGCAGATACTCAACGATTTAGATTTATTATCTCGCGCTAAATACATCGAACAAGCTACCGGAATTAATCAAAAAATCATCCCGATCGAATCTGTTAATCCCCGCGATGTTCCCTATTTTTCGATGATTCTAATTCCCAGCCAAACCCAATTCTAATCTAGATTTAATGATCAAGATCAAGTCAGCAACAGTAACACAGGTTTTGCTGGTAAAATCTGCCAAGAATTGCAGCTCAAATGCTTCAGTTAGATCGATGTAAATATTAGCAGCTTCGAGATAACTAAATAAATCTCTAGCCCCAGTTTTTTCTTGACGGTGAGCCGCCAATCGATCGATAAAATGATTAAATTGAAAGTCTAGTTCGATTGAGTCTGGATCGATTTCTAAGTTTCTCGCCAAAATAACTCGAACAATCTCAAATATTTCCGATGTGCCGCGCTGCATGATTTCACTCATCCTAGATTCGATCGAACTTTTAAGACTATTACTTTTATAGATTGAAAGCACCGACCAGCACATTGGTATAATAGCTGAACCTCCTCGCTCCCCGCTCCGAACTCCCCGCCTTTCATGCCCTGGACATCTCTACATAGCCAACTTCATCAAAGCTTGATCGATCGACAGTTGCTGCCGATGGGTAGTAGTGTCTTGATTGGAGTCTCTGGAGGTCAGGATTCGCTTTGTTTGGGGCAACTGCTCAAGGATCTCCAATCCCGCTGGAAATGGCGGCTAGCCGTCGCTCACTGCGATCACGGCTGGATTCAGGATGTCGGTATTTCCGATCGAGTCGAGCAAGTCACTGCCAAATGGGTGCTACCATTCCATTGTGAAACTACTGCCAATCTGCCAGAGACAGAAGCTGCCGCTAGAGAGTGGCGATACCAAGCCCTCGTCAGAATCGCTGTCCAAACTGGGAGTACTTATTTAGTCACCGCACATACTCAAACCGACAGGGCGGAAACCTTTCTCTACAATCTGGTGCGGGGTGCGGGTGCGGATGGATTGTGCGCGATGCACTGGCATCGGCAACTGACTCCAGCGATTAGGTTGGTACGTCCACTGCTCGAAATCAATCGGAGCCAGACGGGGGAATTTTGCAAGGAATATCAGCTACCCGTTTGGGAAGATGCCTACAATCACGATCTCAAATACGCCCGCAATCGACTCAGGAAGGAGATTATGCCGCGCCTAGCCGCTGATTTCAATCCTCAGGTCGAAAGCCATCTCGCCCACACTGCCGAGCTGCTACGGGCTGATGTGGAGTATCTAGAATCACTTGCCCGTGAATGGTATCAACAGGCGGTCGATGACCAGGGTGTTAAACTCGATCGAGTAATCCTCCAGTCAATCCCCATCTCGCTGCAACGTCGGGTGATCCGCCAATTTCTCGCTCAGTCATTAAACAAGATGCCTAATTTTAGCCAGATTGAAGCTACGATCGCATTAATTAATGCCCCCAATCGGACTCGCACATCTACATTTAGCGATGGATTAGGAGCTGAAGTATATGGAAAGTGGATTATTGTCAGACGTTAATTAACAATTATTGATTATTAATTAATTAGGAATATATGATGATCTGGTTAAATTTAGTTGGAATTATTGCGATCGGCTGTGGATTATGGTTCCATCATATTGGTGTGGCAGTGGCAGGCTGCACGATCGCAGTAGTCTCATCTACACCCACTATCTATCAAGGCATTCGCGCCACAATATTGAGATTTGCTAGATCGGGTCAGCAGTCGATATTCATTACAACGATCGCCCTAATAGTCTCGATTATAGTATTACTTAGGCTGGGCGGATTTTTTAATAATATTGACACGTTATCTGCACGAACCGACTGGAATATGGTTGGCTCCTTGGGCTTGTGGGGTGGTGCCCTCGGTCAGACCGCAATCGCTACCATTGCCGCATTTGTTTCGTGGCGACAGTATATTGTTTCTCGCGATTTGACGATCGAACAAAACAGGCTAAACCGATTGCAAAATACCCTGTCTCAGCAGCAAACAATTGATAATTACTTCCAAGGAATCTCCGATCTAGTTTTAGATGAAAAAGGTTTTCTGGAAGATTGGCCTCAAGAACGTTCATTTGCGATCGGTCGAACCGCAGCATTATTAGGTAGTGTAAATGCTGTGGGTAAAGCCAGAGTATTGCGGTTTTTATCTCGCTCTAAACTGCTAACTCCCCTCCACCGCGATCTCAGATTGGGGCGGGTAGTTTTGAATGGTAATGGTGGCTATGATGAAGACCGAATTCACGGCGTGCGGGTGATCAATTTGGGAGTAATCCTCGCAGGTACAGATATTGCTCAAACTGATTTGCGCTGGACAGATCTTAGTGATGCTAATTTGATTAGGAGTAATTTAAGCGGCTGCAATTTATCAAAAGCCAATTTAGCTAGAACAATTTTATATCAAGCTAAATTAAACGGTGTCGATCTCAGGGATACTCGGCTTTTTTATGGGAACTTAAAAAATGCTAGCCCTCGCGCTCCAGAAAGAGTTCCAGACTATATCACAGGTGCTTTTAGCGGCGCGATTGTCGAAGATGCTGACTTTACTGATATTCAGCATCTGTCACAAGAACAACGGGAATATCTCTGCATTTGGTGTGGCGAAAAATCTCGTCAAACTATTCCTGGCGGCTGTCAAGGTATTCCGAGTCAGTTGGGATCGATCGAGCAAAGCCCACACTTCGTGAACGAGCATGTTTATTCAGCTCGATCTTTCGATGATGATTGAATAATATGAGAATGTTGTTACTAAACCGGAGATCTTCGGGTACCCATTAAGGGCACCCCTACAAGTTATCTGTAGGGGTGCCCTTAATGGGTACCCTTCTACGCTTTTACCAATATCTCTGCATTGGTGCAAGCTATGAATAAATTTAATTGATTAACAGCGCGATCGCGTTATGTGTTTGCGGTAAGCTATCAACAACGATCGCAGTACACAATAACATCATGTACAAGATTGAATATTTAAACATCGATTTAGCAATACCTTTATCAGTTGGAGCTTGTAATAATTTCCAAGCTTCACGGACAAAAACACCACCTAATCCAATCGCCGAAATGCCGTAAAAAGCACCAGCAACACCTAGTGGGTAAACGAGTAGCAACGTAGTTGGAATCAGTAACAGCGTGTAAATCCACATCTGCTTGACAGTAGCGACTTCGCCAGCCACCACAGGCAACATCGGAATTCCAACTTTGGCATAGTCATCCTTGATCATCAGTGCCAATGCCCAAAAATGGGGTGGAGTCCACAGAAACACAATCGCAAACAAAACCCAAGCTTCAATACTCAAACTATTACTAACAGCCGCACAGCCAACCAGCGCGGGAATCGCGCCAGCAGCTCCACCAATTACGATATTTTGAGGCGTATGGCGTTTGAGTAAGTGGGTGTAAATCCACATGTAAAAGCCAATTCCAGCCATCGCTAGTAGAGCTGCTAAGAGATTAGTGAAAACGGCCAGAATCGTGAACGATAATCCTGCTAATACCGCTGCAAAAATCCCTGCGTTGAGGGGTGTAACTCGACCAGATGGGATGGGTCTACTGCGAGTCCGCTCCATCGTGTAATCGATATCTCGATCGTAAATACAGTTCATCGCTTGAGCCGAAGCTGCTGCCAGCATCCCACCCACAACGGTAACTAAAAATAGGACTGGATCGGTTGCGCCATCTGAAGCCATCCACATCGCCGCCGCTGTTGTGATCAGCAGCAGAGGAATGATTCTTGGCTTAGTAAGTTGATAATAACTCTGGATAACTTCGAGTAGACTGAGGCTCTTAGATTCGCTTGATTGATCGAGAAGTTCTTGCATGATTAGAGAAAATGGGGAGCTATTTAAGGAGCGGAGCTAAATCTTGAAATTAACTGGCCAGTTTTGAACTGTCCGACTCTCGCCATAGTTGCGCTGTCAAAACAACCAGTGAACCAAGCAGCATTGCACCAATCGATTGATGGGCGACTGTCAAGGTTTCAACTTGAAGATGCAGCTTGAAAGTAGCAGTACCAAGTAGGATTTGAGCAACTAGTAACCCCCCAACAATCATGGCTAGTTTCCGAGCAATTTCTGGTGAATTCTGATTGCGCCAGATTGTAAAAATCACAGCGATGCAGCTTAACGTTGCAGGGACGACACCGATGATGTGACTATTCATCACAGTACATAGCTCGGAGTTGCCAAAACACTGATGCAGTGCCCATCTAGAGCCAACTAAGCCGCCGAGAATGCTCTGGAAGTAGACGAAGATGGCGGCGGTGAGGGGGAGGAGGGGAGAGGGAGCGTGGGAGTGTGGGAGTGTGGGAGTGTGGGAGTGTGGGAGTAGGAGGGTGCCGATCGAGAGTAAAGTGCTAAAGAACAATAATGCTGTGCCGAGGTGGGCGGTGACGATATCGAAGCGGAGTAGTTCGGTGACGGTGAAGGCTCCTAAGGCTCCTTGGACTAAGATCAGGCTCAGGGCAAAGGTTGTCGCCCAGTGAGTCCAGCGCGGAAGCTGATGGCGATACCACCAGGATGAGCCAGCTAGCAGCAGTGTACTCACACCAATTAATCCTGCATCGAGACGATGAAACCACTCCAAAAATACCTGGAGATTCATCTGCTGAGTTGGTACCAACTGCCCATAGCAGAGCGGCCAATCAGGGCAAGCCAGACCAGCATTCATCACTCTAGTTGCACTGCCCACAGCCATTAGCAGCAGTGTGGCAAAAGCAATTTTCCAGACCGACTGGCGAATCCGGTTCTGAATGATAGTATTTGTGGTGCCTTGCTGAGATTGATATCCGCCAGCCGGAGATTGAGGATTAAATGCAGAGTCTGACATAGTTGTGTGAATTTAGCGTTAGTTTGGTCTCACTGTGTGCTTTAGCTACGCTACCTCAGTCAAGTATTCCCAAACTAGCATTAATACCTAGTGACGGTTGATGGTGTAACGGTAGATTCGATCGATCTCCAGCCACTTTTCACTTTTATCAACCTATATCCTGTCTGACTTTAGCTCTTGATTTAACTAGATCCCAAAGAAAATGTTAAAGGTTGAGTTTGTAACAAAACTTGCAAAATTCAACGCTTTGCAGCTCAATCAATCCCAAAGAAATGCTGAAGAAATGCGATCGAGTGGCGATCTCTTCGATCGGCTAAGGTACCTTAGTAGAGATAGTTAGCCAAACTACGTCTATTTTTTCTTGTCATTATTCTTAACTATTTAGTTCAATTCTTAACCTCGAATGAATATTCCTAGCTCAATTATTACCCTCCTACTGGGCATAGGATTAACCCTTGTTAGTCTCTGGTATGGACAAAATCACGGGCTGATGCCTGTGGCAGCATCCGAAGAAGCAGGTCACATCGATGGTCTATTCAATGCCATGATGACCATTTCGATCGGATTATTTTTACTAGTTCAAGGTGTAATCGTCTACAGTGCCATCAAGTTTCGACGCAAACCTGGAGAACTTGGTGACGGTGCTGCGATCGAAGGTAATGTGCCGTTAGAAATCTTGTGGACGGCAATTCCCGCTGCGATCGTGCTGTGGATTTCGATCTATAGTTTTGAAATCTACAACGAAATGGGTGGATTCGATCCCAGTGCTGACGGGATGCACGCCATGCACGGGATGCCCGCTGGCAAAGGTAGTGCGATGGCCGCAACGATGGACATGGATAGGGGTGATGTACCAAAAGGTAGTCCCAGAATCTCAGCCTTAGGTGTAGGCGCATCTCCAGCAAATCAAGGTAAGGCGGCTGCCGTTAACGTCAACGTGTTGGGACTGCAATACGCTTGGATCTTTACCTATCCAGAAAAAAACATTACTTCTGGAGAGCTTCACGTTCCGGTTGGCAAGGAAGTTCAGCTCAATATGAACGCCCAAGATGTCATTCATGCCGTCTGGATTCCCCAGCTCCGACTCAAGCAGGACGTAATTCCTGGCACCGAAACCCAACTGCGGTTCACTACCAATAAAGTCGGTACCTACCCCCTGCGATGTGCTGAACTTTGCGGTGGCTACCACGGTTCGATGGTGACACAGATGATTGTCCACACACCTGAAGAGTACGACACTTGGATCGCCAGTCAGCAGCAATCGGCTCAAGCACAAGCTGATATCGTCAAACAAACGATCGCCTCAAGTCCCGCAAATCTGACTCCAGGTAAATATCTGGCTCCCTACGCCAATGAAATGGGCGTGAAACCAGAAATGGTTGAACATCTTCATCATCAAGGTATGGACATGGGTGATTCGATCGCATCTGTAGTTAAGTAGTGGGTTGCGGGGATCTACCCACCCCGCCCTACGGGCACCCCTCCAAGGAGGGGATTTTACACCCTAGTTCAACACATGATTGAAGGATAAATGTAGGGTGGGCACTGCCCACCAACTAGGATCTTCGGGGTATCAAAATTCCACAGCTCAAGAATTACCGATTACAAAAATTTGATAGGTCTTTTCCTAAAGCCTGAAAACTAAAGCCTAAAACCTAACCCCCATCTTATGACAGCAGAATTATTAATACCAACCGAAGCTTCAGAAGAAAATGAAGTCATTCACCATCGAACTTGGAAAGACTACTTTACATTTAGTACCGATCACAAAGTGATTGGGATTCAGTACTTTGTAACTGGATTTATCTTCTACATTATCGGTGGATTATTAGCGGAAGGAATTCGGACAGAGCTAGCTACGCCCGATGCAGATCTAGTCGATCCCAGTACTTACAACAGTATGTTCACTATGCACGGGACGATCATGATCTTCCTGTGGATCGTGCCTGCTGGTACAGGTGCATTTGCTAACTATCTCCTACCCCTAATGATTGGGGCCAGAGATATGGCATTTCCGAAGCTAAATGCGGTGGCATTTTGGATTATTCCACCCACTGGATTATTGCTGATTTTGAGTTTCTTTCTCGGCCCTGCCCAAGCTGGTTGGACTTCCTATCCACCGCTGAGTTTACTTACTGGTAAAGTCGGTGAAGGGATCTGGATTATGACGCTATTGTTACTTGGAACTTCATCAATTTTGGGGGGAATTAATTTCTTCACCACGATCTTGAAGATGCGAGTGCCGAGCATGTCGATGATGCAAATGCCGCTATTTTGCTGGGCGATGTTAGCAACTTCAATGTTGATGATCATCTCGACTCCAGTGCTCGCTGGTGCCTTGATTTTACTCTCATTTGACTTGATTGCTGGCACGGCGTTTTTCAATCCAGTTGGGGGTGGTGAGCCAGTAGTCTACCAGCACATGTTCTGGTTCTACTCTCACCCAGCGGTATATATTATGGTGTTGCCCTTCTTTGGGGTAATTTCAGAAGTAATTCCTGTTCACTGCCGCAAGCCAATTTTCGGCTATGGTGCGATCGCGTATTCTAGTATGGTGATTAGTTTCTTGGGCTTGATTGTCTGGGCGCATCACATGTTTACCAGCGGTACACCACCTTGGTTACGGATGTTTTTCATGATTACCACGATGGTGATTGCGGTACCGACAGGGATCAAGATCTTTGGTTGGTTAGCTACCATGTGGGGCGGGAAGATCAATCTCAACACACCAATGCTATTTGCGATGGGCTTTATTTCCACCTTCGTAATTGGTGGGATTACTGGCGTAATGCTCGCTGCGGTGCCGTTTGATATTCACGTTCATGATACCTACTTCGTGGTTGCTCACCTGCACTATGTGCTATTTGGTGGCAGCGTATTTGGGATCTACACGGGAATCTATCACTGGTTCCCCAAAGTCACTGGTCGCCATATCGATGAGACTTGGGGCAAGATTCACTTTGTGCTCACCTATGTTGGTTTCAACGTGACGTTTCTGCCGATGCACGTCTTGGGACTCCAAGGGATGCCGCGTCGGATTGCCATGTACGCACCAGAATTTCAAGGTTTGAATCAGGTTTGTACTTACGGTAGCTACGTGCTAGCGATTTCGACAGTACCATTCCTGGTCAATGCGATCTACTGCGCTTACAAGGGTAAGCCAGCAGGCGGTAATCCTTGGAATGCGCTAACTCTAGACTGGCAAACAACTTCACCACCAGAAATCGAGAATTTCGAGGTTTTACCTGTACTGAAGACAGGGCCTTATGACTATGGTGATAGTGAAGAAAAAGAAGAGAAAGAGCTAACGGCTGTCTAATCGAATCTTAGGATGTGTTATGGCGTTCGCGTAGCTTCTGCTAAGGCAGAAGCCTAACGCGCCATTGCACCATCGCACGTTGTTTGATGGGTTGCGGGGATTTTACCCACCCCGCCCTAACGGGCACCCCTCCAAGGAGGGGATTTATACCTAACCCCCCCCCATACCTATGCAAGGATCTGTATCTGACCAGACTCAAATTAATATTGAAAGCGCAAGTGAGAGCCATGATAGTCATGGACATCACGATCATCCTGATTTTAGGATTTTTGGACTGATTGTTTTTCTCGTAGCTGAAGGGATGATCTTCCTGGGGCTGTTTATTGCTTATCTGGCGTTCCGTTCGATGGCACCAGAATGGCCACCAGCGGGCACACCCAAGCTAGAATTGATGCTACCAGGTATCAACACTGTAATTCTCTTGGGCAGTAGCTTGGTGATTCACCAAGCAGATACTGCGATCAAAAAGAATGATGTCAAAGGACTGCAATTGTGGTTTGCGCTGACTGCGCTGATGGGAATTATTTTCCTTGGCGGACAGGTGTATGAATACAGCCATCTCGAATTTGGACTTCGCACGAATTTATTTGCGAGTACTTTTTATATCTTGACTGGCTTTCACGGATTGCACGTCACTGTCGGCGTACTATTGATTTTATCGGTATTGTGGCGATCGATGAAAAGTGAACATTACGGTACCAATAATCACTTTGGAGTCGAAGCTGCTGAGATTTATTGGCACTTTGTCGATGTAATTTGGGTGATTCTGTTTATCCTATTGTATCTACTTTAGGAATAGTCAGTGATGATAATTTCGGGTGGACAATTCTAAAGATTGCCCATCTGATAATTTCATCTATCTCACTCCCCAATAACTCTGACGACAAAAATCGATGAATGATCGCAGTAAATTTATCAGAGAATCGAACCTAAATCCAGCGTAAATCCAGGTAACACATCTTCGCCACTCAGACTAATTGGAGATTCCAGCACTTCTACTTCCTGTCCTAGTCGATAAATCTCAACCTGTTGCTGTTGAGGGTTAATTAGCCAACCTAAGCGCACTCCCACCCGCTGATACTCCTCCATTTTGGCTCGTATATCCTTCAGCAAATCGGTTTTGGATCGTAACTCAATTACAAAATCGGGAATGACTGGAATCAGACCGGAGGTATCAACTCCCTCCAGCCGCGATCTCTCAATCCATGAAACATCTGGTGATGGATTTTTGCCGCCAAAAGCCATGAAGTTATAGCCTGTAGATGAATCGAACCCCTCGCCCATCCCATTTTGCTCGACCCAATTACCAAACTGGACGATTAGCTTAAAGTTGCGCTTGCCAGTATCTCCTCCAGTTGGGGGCATCACGATTAGTTCTCCGTTTCTATTTACTTCTAGCCGCAGGTCTGGATTAAGTTCAGACAGTCGATCAAATTGCTCTGGCGTAACTTGCAGCCGAATATCGGAAATATTTAACGATACTGGCAGTTGGATCTCTGGATTTTTATCGAGTAATTGCATGATTAAAGCTCTCCATCTTTTTTAACTTTTCAATCGCTGCTATTAAAAATTGGCAATAGTAGATTTAGTCAAAGCTGAGACAATTCGTTGGCGGTAGCAGAGCGTTTGCCTTAGCAATAGCCTTTCTGCGAAGGCAGACGCTTCGCGAACAGAATGAAAATCGCTTACGGGAAATTAGCTTACTACTGTACCAACTTATCATATTCTGCATGTGGATCGGCCCAAACTAATGAAATGCCCTTTTTAGTTTCCGCTTCTAAAACTCGATAGCCTCTCCCTTGGAGGGACTTCTGATTGGGGAATCGATCGAATTGCCCATCCTATATCTTTGGCTGAATCAATGAAAGGTTTTAATGTTTTAAGATACCATGATGTTTGATTAGAACTTAAAAATTGGGGAAATAATACTATAGGATTGTTGGATAAGGTAGAAAAAATCATCAAAAAATATAAAAACTTACTTACTCTTTTTAAGGATGGAAAAGATAGTCAAAGCTTTCAAGTATACAAAAATAAAAAAACATCTGCTGACGATGCTAGTTACTTCCTAAGAGTACACAATCAGTTAGAAAAATTATATTCTTTTAAAAATAGAGAAAGAGAATTACGTATAATAGCTATTTTTCTTCAGAAAAATTCACCTCCTGATGACTTGCTAAAACTAGAAAATATATTAAAGGAATATCATCATAAACTTGAAAAAGTTCGTGATGACCAGTTTAGTAATTGAAACATGAGCCTTTTCGTCATATCATGTTGGTGCGATATGCTGTCGCAGTAACGCACCGTATTCTATTTTCAAGCTAGTCCTTTAGCTTTTTCTCATGATGGTAAATTCCTAGTATTCGAGCATCATTAAAAATATACTGTTTGGATTTTCCATTCAGTTGGCAGCTCTGCGATCTGTGGCTGAGATCTAGATGTATCATTTGATATTTAATCCTCATCACTAACTATTACAAAGATCTTGACATAATTGCCGGAAGTCATCGCCCCGATGCTCGAAGCTATTATATTGGTCAAAACTGGCACAGGCGGGAGATAATAAGACAACTTTGGCTTGATGTTGTTTGGCAAGTTCGATCGATCTCATGACTGCATTTGCCATAGTTTCGACAATCTCATAGTTAGTATATCCAACTGCTGTCAATCTTTCAGCAAACTGAACGCCAGCATTTCCAATTAGCAATACAGCGGCTGCTTTTTGCTTAATCGTATCTAGCCATGCTGAGTCATCACCTTCTTTTGCTTCCCCGCCAGCGATTAAAATTGTGGGTGCTTTAACTGCCGTCAAGCCAACATCGGCGGCATCATAATTGGTGGCTTTACTATCATTGATATAATCTACGCCTGCGTGGGTGCAGATATATTCTAATCGGTGGGCAACTCCAGGGAAACTAGCAACACCAGATGCGATCGAGTTATTATCAATTCCGGCTAATTTAGCAATAGCTACAGCCATTAATAAATTTTGGAGATTGTGATCTCCAGGCATTTTTAGGGATTTGGATTGCAGTATTCTTTCACCTCTAAATATTACCCAATTATCTTCAATCCAGATTCCATGATCAGGATTGCCCTGCAAATGTTCTTTGCCTTCTACACTCGTCCAAGTAGCATCTTGCCAGCCGGACTTGCCGAGATTGTGTAAATATCGATCGTCACCGTTAAGGATTTGATGCTGGGAGTTGTGAAGTAATTTAGCTTTGATACTGGCATAGTTGGTGACGCTTTTGTGGCGTGCCAAATGATCGGGAGTTAGTGTCGTCCAGACTCCAATTTGGGGCTTGAGGGTAAAAGTAGATTCGATTTGATAGCTACTGAGTTCGGCAATAATCCAAGCTGGCTTAGTTCCTAATAGGGCTAATTCGCAAGCAGCAAACCCAATATTACCACAGCCGATCGTTTCCAGTCCCGCAGCTTTAAAAATGGCATCAGTTAAAGATGTCGTTGTCGTTTTACCATTGGTTCCAGTAATCGCCACCCAAGGAATATCTTTAAGATATCGCCATGCTAACTCCATCTCGCCGATCGTGTCTATGCCCATTGCTCTGGCTGTGACGAGGGGGGAAATGTCCCACGGGACTCCAGGGCTGACGACGATGATATCTTCGGTTGTGGGCGCAAATTTGTTGCCGAGCTTGACATTGATGCCGAGTGGTTCTAGTTCTTGTTTTTGAGTTTCGAGTTCGGGTGTATTATTACTATCGCTGAGAGTAACTGTATAACCATGTTTGATTAATAGTTTTGCAGCAGCGATACCCGATCGACCCAATCCAATTACAGTAGCTTTTTTCATGTATAATTTTGATGGCAATAATAATGATATTTTATTGATTTGCAAAAAATGTGTGGCATTGGACTTTGGATGAGGCTAGATCTGAACATATCTATCAAGGGTAATCTTTTCGATAGGTTGTGAAGAGTCAGCCACCAGTTGTCACAGTAATAGTATCTATGCAATTGCGCTGTGATGCAAGCATGTACAAATGCAATCTCTAATATTAATCAAATGAAATGACTGATTCAATCCTCTCAATTCCTGACTTTAGTAATGATTATCATCAGGCACATGTTTTGATTGTGCTGGAGAATTTAAAAAGATGGACAGATTACGATCTGATTCAAGAATATGGATTCTCGCGAGAAAAATTAGGCGAACAGGTATTTAATGCCGATTTTTATATATTGAGCCATGATACTGCGGCAGATCCAGTTTTGACTTATGGCAATCAACAAGTACTAGATCTATGGGAAGTATCATGGTCAGAATTAACAGCTATGTGTTCTAGTGACACTGCAAAGCCAATCGATCGAGCTGATCGATCGAAGTTAATGGCACAGGTAAAAGCACACAACTATATTAGCGGATATACTGGTACAAGGATTAGTAAAACTGGAAAGGAATTTCAAATATTAGATGGAACGATCTGGAATCTTTTCTTGAGCAATGGAAGTTATTATGGGCAAGCAGCTTGGTTTAAGTCAGTTAAATGTTCTGATAATTTATAGATTACTATAATACTCCACCAATCCCAAAGTCTGATTGACCCCAGATTTCAGACAATAGTAAATCTTCGTCACTTGTCATGACTGAGATCGCGCTCCAATGATGGGGAAGGATGATTCGATCGATCCAACCACGTTCATTTGCAGTAACTGGCGGCTGCTGCTTATAGATATTGGCAATAGTTTGGAGATGTAGCCGTAGCTCACTCAATAATTTGGGAGTAAATTGAGAATTCTCATCAGTCTCAGCTAGATATTTTGCGACTGCAAATACGACTTGATAAATACAACATTCACGATATAACTGAAGATTAACTCGATCGCTAGGTAAGTTCAATCCTTTCGATAAAAGTCCAATCCAGTGATGGATATACTCTAGATCGACTAAACCTTCTGTTGAAACCAATAGCTCTAAATTAAGCTGGGATTGTGGCAGTTGAATTTCATGCCGAAACCAATCCCAGCACAGTCGGACAATTTGATTGAATAGGTGCTGATTGTCGGTGCTAAATTCATGCCGCTTACTGAATTTATCACTAACTAAAAATGACTGGAATGCGGGCAATTCTGCTTCTCCGCTGACGATGATCTCGATTTCATCGATCGGATCAGATTGAGGAATTTCAGTCTGTACTGGCAGATCTTGAGCTAGTTTGGCGAGATCGGCAGAGACGTTACCACCGATAGTTCGATCTCCGGCGAGGACATCGACTTGAGCTTGTTGAAGATTTGCTAAAGCTAGAAGTGAGATCTCCTTAATTCGATCGGGATGATGAGCAACTGCGGTAATAATTGCTGTATTTATAGCGAGAAATCCAGGGAGTTCAAATGATTCAGCTAGACTGATACATGTCTCTGTTACACTCTCCAGACATTCAGCGATCTGCTGTGAATTATTAGTCGCGATCGCAGTAACAACTTCATCAATCTGTTCTTGAATTGTTGTTTCAAAAATCGACGCTACAATGTCAAAACCTAATTCTATTGATGTGGGTAGCGGAATATCTGCTTCGCTCCAGTCTCCCAGCTTAACCTTTAATTGTGCTAGCGTTGTCGTCATTCGATCGAGAATCGCTGATTCGTCAATCTGGCGATCCATGATCTGAGCATTCAAGCATTCATCTAATGCTGTATATCCATCTAATAGCAATGTCTGGATCGATGTATCGATAGTTATTTCTAGATCATAAAAAACTCGTGCCACATCTTCAAATTCATGAGCAATTAACTCAATCGTCGCCAATCCGACATTTGCAGCGGCACCCTTAAGCGTATGCAGTGCCCGCATTAAGTTGTGTACCTTAGCAGTTGTATGTTCGCTCGGCAATGTGAGAATTTCATGCTCGATCGATTGCAATAATTCAGGTGCCTCAGTTAGAAAATAACTGTAAGCCTGGACTTGGATTTGGGTGTCATTCATGATTGGAGTTGGGAGTTGGAAGTTGGGAGTTGGGAGCTGGGCTAGAAAATCCCCTCCTCGGAGGGGTGCCCGTAGGGCGGGGTGGGTAGATTTACGCTATTCACTATTCACTAAACCACTAAACCACTAAGATATTTATCTAAACAACTATCGATCGATGCTTTAGTAATTGGTTTACAGATAAATTCGGATGCGCCAACTACTTTGGATCGGAGCCGATCTATTAAGCCATCTTTACTAGTGAGCATAATGATTGGGGTTTTGGCGAGACTAGAAATTCTGCCGATTTGACCACAAACTTCATAACCATTAACCTTTGGCATTACTAAGTCAAGAAAAATTAGATCTGGTTTATTTTCTAGTAATCTTGGTAAAGCTTGAGTCGAGTCTTGGATCGCAATAAACCGATAACCCGCATCAGTAACGATCGATCTCATAAGTTCACAAACTTGGGGACTGTCATCAATACAAATTACTAGCTTGGCTTTAGTTGATTGCGACTGAGACTTAGGCGTAGGCATCAGCTTATCTGGACGATCTGGTAATACTTTATGACCGATTTTGGGAGATTTTAGATCTGGCAATTCGATTAATTCAACGATTCCAGTCTGAATATAGCGTGTGAGAGATCGTGTCAATAACAGTAAGTCTTCATCAATTTCAACGGTGATTTCACGGAGTGTGCGTTTACCTGTGATCACCTGAACTAAATTTTGATAGATAATCGGGGTGGTTTGACGATATAGTTGAACAGGATGTCTGATTACTGGTGTTCTATTAGGAGAAATATTAGCTAGTTTTTGCTTCTCCCAGTCTGCCCATGCTGATTCGGCTTGAGAAATTACTTCTTCAGTATTTACCAAAATTGGTGGTCGATTGACAAAGATTTCTGGTTGTGATCGAAATGATAATTTTTGGCCTTGTCCATACTGCAATAAGTCAAAGATTGTTTCTTGTGCTGCTGTCGTTAACATCGCAGTCAGTTGGGAAGAATCAATTTTGGTCAGTTCCATTAGGGAGAGCGCGCCTTGGTAGTACCAAGAAGTTTTGCGTCTTTGCTCTAGTCCATCCCATGCTTGACAATTTGCCGCCTGCACTAGCTCTTCAAGTCCGACAGCTTCGCAGTGACTGGACAATAGCCGTTGCCACAGTCGATTGGGTTGCACCAAGTCTAGACTCCAGACAACTTGCCCTTGGTAGAAGACAATTTCCCATGATTGTCCTGAGGCTACGGAAATATCTACCGTACCCGTAAACTCGCCCCAACTGAGATACTGGAGTCTACCGATCGAATTACGTTGGAGGTCAACAGTCGTCGAATAGTGAAGATCATTGTTCATTGGGCACAAAAATGGGATAGTCAAGGCAGTGAGGTGAAATACTCAACAATTGGGATGTCTAGTATAATTGTGGTGACTGATTTTTAAGAGTCTTCATTAGTATTCCCTAGTAATCACTCAGTGCGCTATTATGCTGAATTATCATTAGCGTTCGCGCAGCGTCCCCTTTGGGGAATCGCTATTG
>JANNDL010000211.1:0-7881 GCA_031387665.1 Chamaesiphon sp. OTE_75_metabat_95
GCGAGGCGGAGATTCTGTGATAAATTGTTGTCGAAATAAATCGGTCTTTTTACTGAGTTCTAGCGGCTTCGCTCCAACCCAAAGTTCAGAGATATGCTGAATTTTGAATTTGACAGTTATTTTGTTAGTAGCAATCTCTTACCAGCTTAACATCAATTATTAAAATTTGATACTGGCGGATAACCGATCGCTATTAATTTTTTACTGATAGACGATCTCACCGTGGAGATCGTAGTGGTCTGCTGTGTGAATCGTAGCGGAAACAATCGACCCCAGACGGGCACTCCCACTAAGATACACTAATCCATCCACTTCTGGCGCAAATCTGGCAGATCTGCCCACCAACAACCCTGATTCTGGATGTTCCTGTTCGACGAGGACATCCACGGTTTTGCCCACTTCGAGCTGATTGCGCCGGAGTGAGATTGGTTGCTGCATCGCCATGATCCCATCGCGTCGCTCGTCCATGATTGCCTGGGGCAAGTGGTTGGGCAAGGTAGCGGCGGCGGTTCCATCCTCGGCGGAGAAGGTAAATACCCCCACATGATCGAATTCATGCCGTTGCAAGAATTGTTGCAGATGTTGGTAATGTTCGTCGGTTTCACCAGGGAAGCCAACAATTAATGTTGTCCGCATGACTGCATCGGGAAGAGCGATTTTGAGTTGCTCGATGATTCGGTCATTTACGGCTCCTTGCCACGGGCGATTCATGGCACGGAGGATCTCAGGATGGGAATGCTGTAATGGTAAATCTAGGTAGGGTAATACATTCGCGGTTTCCTGCATGGCGGCGATTACCTGGGGAGTCAATCCCGTGGGGTAAGCGTAGTGCATCCGAATCCAAGGAATATCGACTTTTCCCAAGGCGCGGAGGAGTTCGGCTAGTCTGGGTTTACCATAGATATCTAGACCATAATTGGTGGTGATTTGGGAGATCAGAACTAGTTCCTGTACGCCTTCATCTGCCAATCTTTGAGCTTCAGCAACGATCGATTCAATTGTTCTCGATCGCTGTTTGCCCCGCAGGTGAGGGATAATGCAAAATGCACAGGCATAGTCACAGCCTTCAGCCACACGGAGGTAAGCGACACCTTCAGTCGTTGTCCGATAGCGCGGGGTGTGCTCGTCGGCGATGTAAGTCGGTTCTGGACTAACTTCGACTACTCTTTCGCCAGTTAGACTGCGTTCGAGGACATCAACAATTTTGTGATAATCACCACTACCGACTACAGCTACCGCTTCAGGGATTTCTGCTAGTAGTTGCTCCTGAAAATGTTGCGCCATGCAGCCAGTAATTACAATCTTTTTATCTGCTTCGGCTAGTTCTACTAGGGTGCGGATCGATTCTTCTCTCGCAGCATCGATGAAGCTACAAGTATTAACAATGACATAATCTGCGGAAGCCTCATCAGCGTCTACTTCGTAGCCTGCTTGGACTAGTAGCCCCAGCATGTGTTCGCTATCAATTCGATTTTTTTCGCAACCTAAGTGAGAGATTGCAATTGTTGGCTTGTTGCCCATGTAGGATTGAGTGTAGTTGTCTCCAACGGTAATTCAGCGATCTTTCGTCAGTTACCAGTTCAAACTTTAAGGATGATAACTGCTCACTGATTTAACGCTTTCGATAACTTCTGATTTAGTCAAAGCTAATGGAAAGCTAGATTTGAGTTGTCATGCTCTATTCTAGCACGATGTTTCGAGATATGAAGAAACCGCCAATCTATTTCAGTAATTCCAAATTCAGCCAGTCATATGCTGTAGGGGCGGGTTCATGCTAAGAATACTTGCAACGCACAGTCTCGTAATGAACAAAACCCGCCCAACTCCACCAACAACAATCGACTGTTTTTGGTGGAGTTGGGCGGGTTTTGTTTGATATTGATTGGTACTAAGCGGAACCAGTTAGCATGAACCCGCCCCTACGGCATATGGTTGGCGATCGAAATCGAATAAAATTGAATTTAGAATTGCTGCATTCCAGCTAATTAATGGGTGATTCAATCCCAATTTGTGGATAATAGTAGGTGAAGGTTTAGCCATGTCCAAGCTTGAATTGGTGCGGCAATCGCAATCCGCCTAGTTTAAAAATAAACGTGAATTTACAACAAATTTTTAATACCACTCAGCCGATTATTGGGGTAGTCCATCTTCTGCCCCTGCCAACTTCGGCACGGTGGGGTGGTAGTCTGAGTGCAGTGATCGATCGAGCCGAACAAGAAGCAGTCGCCTTGGCTTCGGGGGGTGTGAATAGTATCATCGTCGAGAATTTTTTTGACGCGCCATTTCCGAAAAGTCGGGTAGATCCGGCGGTAGTGAGTGCAATGACGACGATCGTGTCAAGACTTAGAGCATTGGTGTCGATGCCGATCGGGATCAATGTCTTACGCAATGATAGCCTGAGTGCAATGGCGATCGCTAGTTGTACCGGAGCCGCATTTATTCGGGTAAATGTCTTGTCTGGTGTCATGGCTACAGATCAAGGTTTGATCGAAGGCTGCGCTTACGAATTGCTCAGGTATCGGCGGGAATTGGGGAGTAATGTCAAAATTATTGCTGATGTCCTCGTCAAACACGCTCAACCATTGAGTTCGAGTGATATTACGACAGCAGTGCATGAGACAATCGATCGAGGATTAGCAGATGCAATTATATTATCTGGTGTAGCTACTGGTCATCCGCCTAATTTTGAAGACTTAAAACTAGCCAAAGCTGCTGCTGGGGAAACTCCGATCATCATCGGTAGTGGGGCAGATTCTAGGAATATTAGCAGCCTGATGCAATTTGCCGATGGCGTGATTGTATCCAGTTCCCTCAAAAGACAAGGTAAAATCGAGAACTCGATCGATCCAATTCGCGTCAGTCAATTTGTCGAAGCCATGCGTCAAGATCTAGCAAGTCAATCTGTCCAGCGGGCAATTGATTCGATGAAAATTCATTCTTGAAATTGGTGAATGGTGGATGGTGGATAGTGAATAGTGATTTAGTAAGTAGTAGTTTAGTAGCGACTCTTTCACCAACTCACCGATCAGCCACCATTCACCATTCACTGTCTTGATTCGCTAAACCCTCGGGGAACCCGAAGAGCGCGAATCGCCATCCACCATCCACCTTTTACTTATGAAACGTCGTCAAACCCCCTGGCTCCACCAATACTCACGCCTGCTAATTGGGATCATTGCAATTTTAGGCATCTGCGTTACAGCTTATCTAACCTGGGTAAAAGTCAGCAATAATGGAGTTTGTGGCTCTGAAGGCTGTGAAATTGTCCTGACTAGCCCCTATGCCAATGTCGGTAGTTTTCCCCTAACTGGATTGGGGTTATTGAGCTATGTCGGTGTCGCAGTGATGGCATTTGCACCAACGTTAGTAGATCCCAAGACTAGGAAAGCAGCGCACAACAAGCTCAACGATCTTACCTGGCTAGGTTTATTGTTAGCAGGAGTCGGTTTGGCAGTATTTAGTGGCTATTTGATGTATCTACTGGCTTTTGTAATTAAAGCCGCTTGTCCATTCTGTATTGCCTCCGCAATTTTTACCTTTGCAATTTTTGGACTGACACTATTTGGGCATGATTGGGATGATATCGGGCAAGTAATATTTGTAGGGCTGGGGGCGGGTTTGGTATCGCTATTGGTGTCGCTAGTTCTGTACAATACATCAGTTCCACCAGGCGCAAGCTATGCCAATGGACAGATTGAAATCAAGTCCCTCTCACCAGTTGGTGCCGCCGATCCAGGGGTTGGGTGGGAGATATTATCCACATCCACGGCTGCGGAAATCGAGCTAGCCAAATATCTGACACAGAAAGGCGCGAAAATGTACAGCGCGTACTGGTGTCCCCACTGCTATGAGCAAAAACAGCTATTTGGCAAACAAGCTTGGGCTGAAGTCGCCAATGTTGAATGTGCTGCTGATGCCAAAAAGAATCCCCAACCAGAAGCTTGTGCAGCGGCGGGAATCAAAGGTTTTCCCACTTGGATCATCGACGGAAAATTGGATTCTGGAACCAAGAAACTTGCCAAACTTGCGGAGCTGACTGGTTATAAAGGTAACACTGCATTTAAGTACGATCGATTATTTACTAGATAATTTGATGTCGATTCGACCTGTTTTTGTTACTAGATCGCAATGGTGGTAAGATTTTATCATCTATTTTTGATGATTGATTCTGCACGTTTTTAGATGTTTGGGCAATTTAGAACTTGTGCAATTGACATAAATGGTTTATATATTTTAACATCACTCAAAAAACACTCGAATTTACCGAATGCTCACAAAGTCTCAATTATTTCAATCAATTACCTCGATCGGTATGGCGATCGGTTCTGTTGCTACTGCCTTGACAATGGTTCAAGCGAATCCATCAATACCCAACAACGTCCAACAAAGTACTGTCATCTCACAACTAGCTCCAGGTAATAATAGCAGCCCCCGTCGTTATGGTCGGAAGATCGCATCAGGGGTAAAAGTAGAAACAGTCTCCGGCGCGGCAGAGATTGCCTTTGCCGAACATTTAGCTGCAAAAAATATCACATTCTATGGTGCTTACTGGTGCTCCCATTGTCAGAGCCAAAAATCTTACTTTGGGGCAGCGGCTGCGGCAAAACTACCATACGTTGAGTGTGCAAGAGATGGTGTAAATTCTCAGCGTGAACTGTGCCGGACTAAGGATATCAAGGTATTCCCAACTTGGGTAATTGATGGTAAAAATGTCCCTGGTGCAAAAAAATTGAAAGAGCTTGCCGCGATCACTGGTTATAAAGGATCGATGAATTTTACAACCCAACCATAGCTGTTAGATGAGTTAGCTATGGTTAGTCAGCATGGATGATTGGTACTGAATCTAAGTGCTCTGAACCAACTAGAAAAAGCTAACTTGTCATTTTCAATTTTTATGCTCGACTCAGTACATGCTGACAGCTTTTGCTGTAGTGTTTTAGCTTAAATACCCTCGATTTTCTCAATGAATAACTTACTCAGTCTGTGTCGATTTCCGATTCTATCATTACTACTTTCATCGCTATTTTTAGGCTCGTTGCCCGCACAAGCAACAACGCAGATAGTGGGAACGGATAGAGTAGGTAATAATAATAACTTTGACTTTTCAAATAGGCTGCAAACACAATCCAGTCAAACCTTACTCGCTCAAGCTACAAAAGTGAGTCCTCAATTAGAAAAGCAGGTACTAGAAGTGCTTCGCAAACATCCAGAGGTATTACTAGAAGTCCTTCAGAAATATACGCTCGAACAAGAAAAGAAGCAGCAACAAGCCCAAATAGAAGCACTCAAACAAGTTCGTAAAAATACCAAAGCTCTAATTGGTGATTCGCCAGTAATGGGAGCTAGCGATCGACAAATTGTTATGGTAGTATTCTCGGACTTCCAATGTCCATTCTGCGCCACTGCGAATAAATCGCTCAAGGAGTTTATGGCAAAAAACAAGGATAAAGTCACCTTGGTTTATAAACACTTTCCGCTTACTCAAATTCACCCCGAAGCTCTACCCGCCGCGCGTGCAGCTTGGGCGGCAAGTAAGCAAGGCAAATTCTGGGAATATCACGATGCTCTGTTTGCTAATCAGCCTAAATTAAGCGAAGCTTTCTATACTGAACTTGCTACCAGTTTAAAGCTAGATCTCAAAAAATTTGATGCCGATCGTAAATTAGCGGATAATTTTATCGTCGAAGACTTTAGGCTTGGCCGTAAAGTTGGCGTAGATGGTACACCCACATTTATCATGAATGGTGAAGTCGTCACAGGTGCAGCCTCGCTTGCAGACTTAGAGAAAGCACTGGCAAAAGTTAAGAAGTAGTGAATGGTGGATAGTGAATGGTGGATAGTTAGCCTATTATTACTCCCACGCTCCCATCCCTCCCACACTCCCACACTCCCACACTCCCACACCCCCAATGCCCAACCCAACCCCAACCCCCACCCACCCCTCTGTCTGGCGAATTCTGGATGCAAATTTCGATCGAGCAAGAGAGGGATTGCGGATCATTGAGGAGTGGTGTCGGTTCGCGCTCAATGATGTGGCGATGGCGAATGAGTGCAAGCAGATGCGTCAGGAACTGGGGGCGTGGCATACGCCAGAGATTCGCGCTGCACGGGATACGGCGGGAGATGTGGGTACCGCGCTGACTCATCCACTGGAGGAGCAGCGCACGGGGATCGAGCAATTGCTCCAAGCCAATCTCTGTCGGGTGCAGGAAGCGTTGCGGGTGCTGGAAGAATATAGCAAGCTCCACTCTGCTAGCATGAGCAGCGGCTGCAAACAGATGCGGTATCGAGCGTATACGTTGGAAAGCAATTTACTCGCCTACCGTCGTCGCCAGTTGCTTACAACTGCCAAGTTGTATCTAGTTACAACTCCAGCCCCAGATTTACTTCAACGAGTCGAAGCCGCTTTGCAAGGTGGATTGACACTGGTTCAATATCGTGATAAAGAGAGTAATGATGTCGATCGATTGACGATCGCCAAGCGAATGTGCGAACTTTGTCATCATTATGGCGCGTTATTTATTCTCAACGATCGAGTAGACATCGCTCTCGCTGTCAACGCAGATGGGGTGCATTTGGGGCAGCAAGACATCCCCATCGTCCTAGCCAGACAAATCCTCGGATCCCAACGGATCGTCGGTAGATCGACTACCAGCCCAGAGGAGATGGCACTGGCACTAGCCGAAGGTGCGGACTACATCGGTGTCGGCCCCGTGTATGAAACTCCCACCAAAGCGGGAAAAGCTGCCGCTGGACTAGAATACGTCCAATATGCAGTCAAAAACGCGACGGTACCCTGGTTCGCGATCGGTGGGATTGATGGTAGTAATATTAATGATGTGCTGCAAGCTGGTGCGCCTGGAATTGCGATCGTCAGGGCAATTATGGCAGCAGATAATCCGACTCAGGCGGTGCAGTATTATCTATCGGTGTTGAATCGACGAACATAGCGAGAACCAATGCGAACCATCCAGATTTGAGCATCAGGGTGACTGGCTTCGAGTAACTTGACAAAACTTCGGGGGTCATTACCATTCTCCTATTTTGACATTCTCGATCGAGGTTAACAAATGATTATCACATTACCACCTCCAATTTTTAGATAAAGTTCCGTTTAAATTTCTCGTGGTTTTGAATATTGCTTTGAATATCCTCTGCATCCCAAATTTGCAGCTCCCAAGGGAAGTAAAAGTTGCTTTTATTTTTAAAGTAAATATGCAAGCCTTTATAATCTTCTTTATTACGCAAGTACCAGTTTTTTAGGCTCAGTTCATCTTGCCAGTCATCGAGCAAATCCATCACGGCTGTGATTTCTGCGGCTGTTAAAATAATGCGCGCGCCAAAAATATCATTGAGCCAGTTATTGACGGGGTATCGATCTTCTCGCGCTGAAAAGCGTTCAATTTTGTCGTCTATACTTTCGCGGGTTTTGACTCGGTAAAAATATTTTATATCGATGTCTGCCGTCATCAGGTAATCGTTCACGCTCTCGTGTAAGGTCAGGCGATATTTGTAGATATGAGGGACAGGTATATGGGTTATGGTTCTAGAAAGGTTGATTTTTTCGACCCGCCCTGTTTCAAAATAATCTTTTGAAAAATCACAATGCAAACGATTAATCTCGCTAACAAGCTGTTTTGTTTGGCTGATTTTATTCATGTGATTTTTTCACGGTGGCAAGATGCGTCTTCACCTCTTCAGGCTTGGAAAAAGTAAGTAGGCAAAAATATAGAAATATAGGGTGGGCAATGCCTAGCATGTTCATTCTACGGCAAAAAGGGTCAATTGTGTTCATGCAGAAAGTATGCTAAAAAGAGAGAGCCATCAAAGCCACTCTGGGTAAGCATAATGGAAGGATTTAAAAGTGCAGATAGCAGGTTA
>JANNDL010000213.1:0-39965 GCA_031387665.1 Chamaesiphon sp. OTE_75_metabat_95
TCGATTAGCTTGAGGACGCTTACTGGCACCTGTTCCCACTCTTCTGGGGTAATTGCTGCTATTAGTTCGGGCACTGTTTTTTCCATCTGCCTTACGTTAACAGATTTTCTCTATTTTTGTTACCCCCCGTGAACTTCTACATTAAATCGTTTGGCAACTCCAACAACCTGTGCTTGATTGTCGCTAAGTTGAGTAATTTTAAGCGGGCTAACGATCCTGCTCTCTTTGAACTTTTGTTCTTTTAAGCCATCCATCAAAATTGCAAATACACCCAACACCTCAATTGGTTTTTCCATCACGGCGACTTCCTTTGAAGTCATCAGCATCGCAGGTAGATGGAAAAATTCTAGAACTTTCGTTGGTTGCAGTGAATTAAATGCGATCGAATAGGTGATGAATCTATCTTTAATTGCAGTACGTTTGTCTTCCATTATCGATTTATCCGAATTAGGTGGTTGTTGTAAAAAGAGATGAATCAGATCGGCGGTTATCTCTGGATGACTATAGGAAAATCCATGTGCGGCATCCGCAATAATTTCTGATTTAGCATTAGGAATTTTTGCAGCCAGTAGATCGCTATTCGATCGAGGTATCGCAATATCTTCATCTCCCGTGATGATGAGTGTGGGTGCTTTGATGTCAGCCAAAGTATCGCAGGTATCATGGGTGGCAAAGGCTTGAAGCTGACGCTGCAAGGCTTCACCTTTGCTATGAAATGGGGTTGTTGCAGTAATAAATTCTGCTAGTTCTTGCTGATGGTTTTGAATAAAGGTAGGTGTAAATAATAAAGGTAAAAGATCGCCACTCATCACGCCACTGATATCTCCAAGCTGACTACAGGCACCTCCTGCCATCGTACAGCCGAGAATGAGTTTGTCTAGCTTATCAGGGTATTTTAGGGCAAATTGCTGGGCGATCGCGCCACCCATGCTGATACCAAATACATGTGCTTTGGGAATATTTAATGCGTCTAAAAGTCCGGCGGCATCATCTGCCATATCTGCGATATTATATGAGCGGGTGGATTGGCTGGTAAGTCCAGTATCACGGTTATCGAACAAGATCAGTTGATAGTGTTGCGAGAGTAGATCGGTGAGTTTCTTGCCCCAGTCGCGGCGACTGACACTCAAACCTATTATCATCAGCAGTGGCGCACCGCTACCTTGAATTTCGTAGTTAATATTAATATCGCCGACGGTAATTTGGTTCATGCTTTTAATCGATCTATTATTTTTTGCGCCATAAAATTATCTGAATCTGTTTTTCTAATTTCCTGGCTTTTGAGAATCCAATAGGCACTAAAGACCAAAACGCCAGCAAGTTCAACAAAAAATATGATACGGTTAGTCTCACCAATCAAATTAAGTAAAAGAGCAGCCAAAAATGGCAGAAAAATCATTAAAGCACCAATGATTTTGTATAGCCGTTCATAATTTTTTCTCCGAGAAGATTCTTTTGGAAGCACAGCAAGCGTATCCTTCGACCTGAAGATACACACATAGGCGATTATAACAAAGAAGAATAGAGCGGACACACCATGAAGATAAGGTGCCGTAAAGGTAGCACATTTAAGATCGACAATTGCAGATGTTGGTAGTAGAGCGACACACAGGGCAAAGATACCAGCAAAATTCAATGCGATATTTTCCTCCTTACTAAAACCCTTATACAAGTAAAGAAAAGTCCCAATTGAAAACAAGCTTCCTACGAAAACATTTCGCATGGGAGTATGATAGTAAGCACTGATCGATCCTTGTAACTCTATTCCAACTATCAATCCTCCAAACCACAGAACTAGTGGGAACAGTATACCAACTAATGCTATACCTATGCAAAGCAGAAAATATGTATTCAGTATATGATCGCGAAGGTTTTTAAGATCTGTATTTATCATCTTATTAAGCTATCCATTTTTTGAATGTTTACATCTAGTTCTACATGTCCAGAGTTATTGCCATAAGCAAACTCCGCATCATTTGCAAAAGCCCACAACCGACCATTCGCTGGAGCGATAAAATCACCGTTTGTACCGAGTTCGATTGGATCTGACATGTTCTGGTTTACTACTCCAATTAACTGAAACCATTTAGCAGAGGGAATACGTTTTATAATGCGAACAATATCCATTAGTAAACATGAATATCCATCAGCATCACACTCAATTATCCAGTCATTCCAATGTCCAGTAGCTGTGTAAGTATATCTACGACCCTCAATCAAATCGATTCCTGTATCATTCCACTTTTTCGTGCTTTCAATCTTTACCATAACTATTTTGTGGCATTCGCTATACTGTTATTACGATTTCTTGAATCTGTTTTGCAAGATTGTGAATATTAACATTTGATAAAGATATTACTGAATATACACCTTTTACTTCAACTAAAATTCTGAGTTGGGGCGAGAAATAATTGTGTTGTAAAATTTCTTTGGCAATATCTTCACACAAAGAACTTACATGAAAATTTGGAACTGTAAAGTTAAAGATAACTGCAAGTAGGTCGCCGTGAAGATCTTTTATTTTTTCATTGTCTTGAGTACCAATCATTTTGCTATCCAAACCAATTTTTCTGCTCTCAAGGGAACTAGAGAAGCTGCCAGAAAAAATATCCCCAGCAGTTTCACCAGATGCCGTATCTACAAGAGGTGAAGTTGCAACGATCGAAAACATTGTATTATTCATTGGAAAATATTCTTCAGAATCTCAATTGTCATGTCTTGCCTTCGACTAAAATAATTTTATTTAGACGTGGTGTGTTGATTTACTTATGAGGACGGCAGTATTGCAAGTATTGCGTGTAGAGCTGTTACCTTTTCAAGCTGTTGCTAACTATGGATCTTTTGGAATGTTAGAAGGTAGCGTAGTTATCTCTGTTTCCTCGCATTCTGTGACCAAGTTTTCGGTAAGCTCTACAGCAGCTAGCAATTCTTTTTGGGAAATTTCACCATTTTCGTACCGCATAATAGCAATATTGAGGATTCTAGCTGCTCTGACACATTTCTTATACCTAGAGTTGGGATCGACAAAACCTAGTACGCTAAAACATATTCCTCCTCCAAGTGCAGCAGATCTTGATATTAGATCGCCTCCAAAACCTGAAGTTGCAAATAAAGAGAAGACTAGACCTAAAACGCCAAGGGAGTAATGAAGTGTACGGGCAACTCGAAAGTATGAAACATAGACATTGTAAAGAGCTTCAACTTTTTCTGGAGGAACAGCTTTGATACTAGGATTTTGAAATGATTCATCTTGTGATTCTACGAGCAATTTCTTTCTCCTATTAATAATTTGAAATACCAAACTAAACAAGCACAATATTTGAAGACTAACCTAATTAAATTTTAATCTAACTTTGAATAAATCTATTTTCAGTCAGAATAAGCAACAAGAAGATCTTGAATAAAGAGGTGGGAATTACCCACCTCACTAGGGAAAACTACTTAGATAAAACACTAGATCGCTTAGAACTGATAACCTATGCGAAGACCGAAATCGGTAGAACTACCGCCAGTAGAATTAAACGGGATACTTCCATCGAATGAAATAGACCCGTTTGTATTCCGAGAAATGTTGTAGGTGGCATTAGCACCGATAGTAAAACCATCGAAAACTACATAGTCCAATCCAGCAACCAGACCAATCTTTGTTTCATTAGTATTAACTGTGATTGGCTTGGTGGCACCTGGTAAATTTAAACTGCCAGTTGCAGATGTAAATGAAACTTTTGGTCCTAAGTAAGCAGTTGATTTACCTGTAGGATCGAGTTTAAAATCATAGGTAATAGCCAGCCCATATGATGTTCCGGTAGTTTTGATCTTCGATGCAGCCTCAATCGGAGTAACTACTAGAGGAATGGTATTGCTAGTTCTAGTATCAATAGGAAACTGAGTGTCTAAGGGAATAATGGTACCTGCTGGAAGGATAGTACCTACTGGAATGACAGTACCTGCTGGAAACTTCCCAATTGCAGCACTAGCCGTGAATGGTAAAGAGATCTTATAATCAGTAGCTAAAACAGACGGTACTTTTACTATAATAAAATCTACGGGGACAATAAGAAGCTCGGGTTGAGCAGCATTACGAAAAGCCAGGATAGAGGTACCCTCTGGAATGTAAGTACCTGCTTTAAGGGTAGTATTTGGTGGGATTAAAGTATTTTCTGGAATGACGGTACCTGCGGCAAAATCACCAATTGCAACAGGAGTTGTAAAAGAACTACCCAATTTAATACTTCCATTGAGTGTAAAGTCCTGAGTTACAATCGAAGGCCCACTTATTGGATAAAGTAGACTAGGAAAATCTGGAAAACTATTCTTTTCAACACCAGCAGGACTTGTTAGAAAAAGTGGAATTTGATTAATTTTCTCATCATTACCACCATTAAAGAAAAACTCTGGACGAATAGAGATATTGTCTGTTAAACCAAATTTGCCCTGAATACCAATGCTGGTTCCATTACCAAATTGGACAGCAACACCAAGATCGTTTCTTTTGTATTGAATCTGATTTTGGGTGGCAGTTAGACCACTTGGCATCGGTGGTGGGGTATTAATTTGAGGATTTTGAACTTGAGGCTGGGGATTAATTGGTGTGTTTTGAACTTGGGGAGAGGTATTGATTGGGGTATTTTGAATCTGAGGCGAGGTATTAATTGGCGTATTTTGAATTTGGGGTTGGGTGTTAATTCCTCCTCGCTTGATTTGGGGTTTGGTATTAATTCTTTTTTTACGTCGCGCTAGAGCTAGATCTGATGTAGCTGGAGCTGACTCAGGATTGAGGAGCGTGTTAATTGGATAGATTCCGCCGATTTTGGCGATCGAATCATCCGTTGATTCTTCTAATAACTCTGATTGTCGATCGACAGCAGAGACTTGAACTGTGGGAATTTCTGACGCAATCGCATTACCGATCGAGAGGATCGCCAATGTCCCTGAGAGCAAAGATTGACTGAGGAGTTGAGCTGAAATTTTTGGCACTATCATAAATAAGTCGATCGGGTAAGGTAGACTAAATCGCCATCTCTGACTGATTCCCTCAAACATAACCCTGCTCGATCGAGTCGTCAGTATGAAAAAGTAACTAAAAGTAACTAGTTAGCTTCAATTAGCGTAAAGTTTTGGATATCTGAGTAATTGATTCGGTTGTATAGCTTTCCAAATCGCGAATTGATGTATTATGTCTACATCTCACCGCCGATTTCGCAGAGCGAACGCTGCTAAATGATTGGACAAGAAGCTCTCAGAATTATCGATCGATTACTAGCACAACATCAACGTAGAGCACTCAAAACTATTCAAGCGTCGATCATCTCGCAAGTCTGGAAAGGCGATTCTTATAAAACGATCGCAGGGGAGCTAGGTTACGAGCCAGAATATATCAAGCAAGCGGCATCCCATTTATGGCATTTGCTCTCAGATGTCGTGGGGCAAAAAGTTTCTAAAAGTAATCTCTGCTCGATCCTCGAACGTTATCAAACATCCTTGACGATTACCAATTGGGGCGATGCTATTGATGTATCCCATTTTTATGGTAGGGAAACTAATTTACAAACCTTGAGCGATTGGATTTTAGATAGTCGGTGTCGGGTGGTAGGAATATTTGGTTGGGGTGGGATTGGGAAGACGGCTCTATCCGTAAAACTAGCTCGACAGTTGGAATCTCAGTTTGAATATGTGATTTGGCGGAGTTTGCGACAAGCGATCGATCCCAAAGATTTGCTGGATGAGATTTTGCCGATTTTGGTTGGTGCTGAGGTACAGGAGAGTTCGATCAATCTATTGATGCAGCAATTGCGCCAAAAACGCTGTTTATTGGTGTTTGATAATGTCGAGTCGATCTTGCAAGCTGGCGATCGCAATGGCTGCTATTTGGCGGGTTATGAGGGCTATGGGGAGATTTTTCAGCGCGTCAGTGACGAAAGCCATCAGAGTTGTCTGGTGATTACCAGTAGGGAAAAACCGAATGGTATCACTGTGCGGGAAGGAGCTAATTTGCCAGTCAGATCGCTGCAACTATCTGGACTGATCGCTGCTGATGCTCACCATATTTTAATCGACAAGGGCTTGGAATCAGCCGCGATCGATCGAGAAAACCTGATTGATTATGTTGTCGGCAATCCCCTCGCGCTCAAGCTCGTCGCGACAACAGTTCAAAAGCTGTTTGGTGGGGATATTCAGGCATTTTTAGCCGCAGGTACGGGGGTCTTTAGCAATCTCCAGGATTTGTTGGCGCAACAGTTCGACAGATTTTCACCAGTACAACAGCAGGTGATGTACTGGTTAGCGATTAATCGTGAAGGTGTGACTCCAGCTAGGTTGCAAGCGGAATTTTTGCCCGCGATCGCGTTACCGACATTATTAGCAGCTCTAGAAACACTCCACGATCGATCGTCGATCGAAACTACCGAGCGGGGTTTGACGCAGCAACCTGTGATCATGGAGTATGTCACCCAACGTTTGATTGAGCAGATCGAGCGAGAAATTATTACGGGAGAATTGGAGCTATTTAACACCCATGCGCTGATTGAAGCGCACACCCAAGATTACCTACGGGATGCCCAAATCCAACTGATTTTACAGCCGTTAATCGATCGATTATTAACGCACTTTACCACGCAAACCAAACTCGAACAGCATCTCGATCTGCTGCTCGCTAGATTACGTCAGCAGCCCAACGAGATCGCGGGTTATGCGGCGGGAAATTTGCTGAATTTATTTTGTCACCTCAAAACCAATCTCCAAGGCTACGATTTCTCGCACCTCTCGATTCGTCAAGCCTACCTGCTGAATACTACCTTGCACGATGTCAATTTCACAGGGAGCCACATCAGCCAAACCGTCTTTGCGGAAACCTTTGGCGGTGTATTAAGCACCGCTTTTAGTCCAGATGGTGAGTATCTTGCAACTAGCGACACCAAGGGTGATATTCAGATTTGGGATGCTAAAACCCTCACGAAACATGCTAATTGTCAAGGACATCAACACTGGACTTGGGAGATCGAATTTAGCCCCGACGGGCAACATCTCGTCAGTGGTAGCGACGATGGTGCTGTAAAATTGTGGGATGTCGCAACAGGTGAATGTTTGCAGACATATACAGGGCATAGTTTTTCAGTTAATACTGTCAGTTTTAGCCATGATGGGAACATTATTGCTAGTTCCTCCCAAGACGGCACGATTAGACTCTGGCAGACGTTTCCTGGTAGCTCAAATCCCGAAATTCAAACATTAGTAGGACATAATGGGCGGGTATGGTCGATCGCATTTAGTCCCGACGATCGTACCATAGTTAGCGGTGGCGAAGATCTGACCGTGCGGTTGTGGGATGTGGCGACGGGTAAATGTGTGGCTGTGTGGGAAGCTCATGCAGGTTGGGTGAGGTATGTAGCCTTTAGTCCAGATGGTCGATTCTCCGATGGAGAGGCTACGCCAACGATCGCTAGCTGTAGTTACGATCGATCGATTAAAATCTGGGATATCGGCAAAATCCCCGACTTCTCCGAGAAGTCGGGGATTTGGATACCCACATGCCTTCACACATTAACTGGACATCAACAGCCTGTTAGCTCGATCGCATTTAGTCCAGATGGGCAACAATTAGTTAGTAGTAGTTTCGATAAAACTATCAAACTTTGGGACGTAAATAACGGTAAATGTGTAAAAACTCTGCTCGGACATAATAACCGCATTTGGACGGTTGCTTTTCATCCCAACGGGCAACAAATTGCTAGTGGTAGCGATGACAACAATACTAAAATTTGGGACTTAAAACAAGGACGCTGCATTAATACGATCGTCGGACATACTAATACGATACTCTCTCTCAATCTGAGTTCAGGTGGTTGTTATTTAGCTAGTGGTAATGAAGATAATAACATTAAAATATGGGATATAAAACAAGAAACTATAATCCAAACCTTATGCGGTCATATCGATCGAGTTTGGTCGGTCAAATTTAGTCCTGACGATCGTTTGTTAGTGAGTGGTAGTGCTGACAATACTATCAAATTATGGGATTGGAAAGTAGGTAATTGCCTCCAAACATTCATGGGGCATAAGAGCTGGGTGTGGCGGGTGGTATTTAGTCCAGATGCTCAAACATTAGTGAGTAGTAGTTATGACCAAACAGTGAAAATTTGGGATGTCGCAACAGGAGTGTGTTTAAGAACACTCACGGAACACAATAGTCAAGTAATTTGCACCGATTTTAGTCCCGATGGTAAACTGTTTGCAAGTTGTGATTTTGCTGGCATCATTAAAATTTGGGATTTTCCATCTGGTGAATGTTGTCAAACTTTGCGCGAACATAAAAACAGTGTTTGGTCAGTTACCTTTAGTTCAGATGGCAAATGGTTAGTTAGTTCTAGCTATGATGAGACAATTAAACTTTGGTCTGTAGAAACAGGTGAATGCTTGCAAACATTTGTCGGACATCAAGAGCCAATTCTTAGCGCGAAATTTAGCGACGATCACAGATTTATTATTAGTGGTGGAGTCGATCGATCTCTCAAAGTATGGGATATTCAAACTGGTGAATGTCTCCACAATCTCACTGGTCATACTGGCTTAATTTATACTCTAGATGTGGGTATTGTTAAATTGCCAGATCTAGAATCGTCTAAGCTAGTTGCCTTTACTGGTAGCTTAGATGAAACTATTAAAATTTGGGATCTAGAAGCAGGCGCATGTCTCGCTACCTGGAAATCGCTCCGTCCCTATGAAGGAATGCAAATCGACAACGTTCAAGGATTGACAAAAGCACAACAGTCAACTCTACAGGCTTTAGGAACTATAGCTCCGGCAGCGATGGTAGCGATCTGTGGTGTCAGAAACCCGACTTCTTCGGAGAAGTCGGGTTTCTTGGGGGCTTCTGAGTCAAATGGCTGAGGTCGATCTTGAAGCCAGCATTCTCTAATTGAGTGTGTTGAATTTCTTTATTCAAACCACAGCTATCAATTATCAATTATCAACTACTTACAGGTGGTGCTGCCGCCATTGACGCAGAAGGCAAATGCTAAGAACTTGTCTTTTTGAGGAGCAGCCGCTTTGACTACCTCACTATATTTGAAGAACATTGATGAGACAGCTTGCTTTTCTTGAGAGGTTTTAGCTGCTTTGTATAAATCGGTGGATTTGAAGGTGGCAAAGTCCAACACACCTTTTTCGGCATATTCAGATGTTAACGCATTAGCAATTTCTTTTTCGGCAGGTGTCATGCCTTTATACCAAGCAGCATAGGCACCATTGACTTGAGTAGCAGGATCGGCATTTGCGGCTGGAGCACTACTTGCGCCAATACCGAGGAAGTTGGTGAGATTACCGATCGCGTTACCAGTACTGGCACTAGTACCTTTGACACTATTAACGGTACCATTCACATCATTGACAGTCTTATTTATTTGATCCAAAAAGCCAAATGGGTTAGCCTGAGCAGGATTTTGGCACAATGTGACACAGCTAGTAGCTACGAATAGTGTGAGAGCTGAGATCTTAACAGCGTAATTGGAAATTTTATTGCTCATTTGGTTGAAGGCTAAAGGATGTAGTTGATTTATTTCCCAAAGATAACTATAGCACTTCACGTATGTAACCAGTAGTTTGACTGAAACAGTCTTTAATATTTAAGCTTTAACTACGCTATTTAACTGATTGCTTTTGCTAGTCTGAGCAACTTCCTATACCCTCAAGCGATCGAGGTGCAGATGTATTAGGGCAGAAACTTTACCACTTCTAACGAATTGGAACAGAATTGCCCTAAATTCCATCTAGACAGCCATAGGAGTTGAGTAGCCTAATCCCATTTTAAGTAGAATAAAAGTCCAAAGAGTGAAACCTGATTTCCACTCTTTTTTTTGGAGAGATTTACTCATTCACTACTTTTACAGTAGTACCCACTTTGACTAGTGGGAATATTTCTTTGACATCTTTGTCAAGCATCCGCACACAGCCGTGAGAGACAGCCTTGCCGATAGATTTTACATCTGGCGTGCCGTGGAAGCCGATTGTATCTTTTCCGTCAGTCCAGAAGCCAATCCAGCGTTCGCCCAGGGGGTTTTTCTTGCCTGGGGCAACAGTTGAACCGTTTTTAAAGTTAGTCCAGCCTGGGTTCGTGATTTTTTCCATCACATACCACTCACCTGTGGGTGTTTCCCAACCTTTTTTGCCGATGGCAACAGGATAGTTGGCAATGGGTTTACCGTCTTTGTAAACGTATACTTTTTTTTCTTTGAGCTTGAGTTTCAGAGTGATCTGCTCGGCTGTGGGTGGCTGAGTAGTCGCCGCAACACCAGGTTTTGCTGGTGTCGTTGGCGCGATTGGAGTAGTTGCAGTATTAGCGGCTGGTTTGGTAGGAGCTACAACAGTTGTGCCAGATGCGGGAGCAACTGGTTTGGTAGGAGCGACAACAGTTGTGCCAGGTGCAGGGGCAACTGGTTTGATCGGAGCTGCAACCGTTGCGCCAGTTGCGGGTTTAATCAGCTCTGGTACTGCGGCTGGACGCGGCTCGGCGGTTTTGGGCAGGGACTCAGTATTGCCAACGGCTGGTACAGGTAATCCTTTAGCTGGTAATGGGCTGGTGACTGTCGCTGGTGTTTTAGTTTCGGCGTGAAGTTTAGTCGGAATCATCGCTAGTGTAGTCACAAGCAGTAATCCGGCGGTAGATAGCAGTGAGGTTGAAAGTCTGGACATTGTTAAAATTTTCTAGCTCTAGTTTTGAGTTGGAATCCAACTACTGTCATAGTTATGTTACCCATTTCAGTCATCATCATTTACACTCAATTATTTGAGAGTTTGGAGATGGCATTTTGGGCATATAGCTTGACTCGATCGACTGGATCGTCCAGGAGCCGGACTAGATCTGGGACAATTGCTGGATTGCCCAAGTTCCCCAGTGCTGTGGCTATTTCTTGCTTGATAATAACAGCAGATGGAGCCACTATCTGTAAGTAATTGGCGAGAATTTGACTGGCATACACCCGCTCTTGCTCTGTTCTGCCGATCGCGATCGCAATTTCTGGAGCTAAACTTGGATCTACATGAGCAAAAGCCTCAATCAGACAATCGAGCGCAGGGATGGTTCCAATCCAGCCGAGTGCCAGAATAACTGAAGATTGCAACTCGGTAGGTGTCTGTGGTGATAATAAGACTGCGCTTAGAACTTGGATGTTCAACAGATCGGGCAATCGAGCTAAACCCATTGCTGTTGCTCGACAGACGCTGAGATTGAGGTCAAATAATAATGGGCGCAGGTGTTGACTCAGATTTAATTCAGCCGCTAAATCACCGCGCAGAGATAATCCGGCGACTGCTGCTTTGCGAACAGTTGGCGATACATCTGTGAGCTTGGCAATCAGTAGCGGTGGAATCTGCGGCGCGTGAAAGCTGCCAAGTGCCTCGACAGCAAGACTCCGAAGCTGTGGATCTGGATCGTCGATGACTTGAATTAATGGTTCGATCGTTTTGGAGTGGCGGATTTGGGCGAGAGTGGCGACAGCGATATATTTAGCTGAAGTGGCTAAAAGATCTGTTAATGCTGAGATTGCGGGCACACCAATTTTAGTCAAGGCGGTGATGGCAATTTCGGTTAATTCGAGATCTTCCTGTTGCTGAATTAATTCGATTAGAGCCGTAATTACTTGCGGTTGCTGAAACTCCCCTAAAATCCTGGCTACAACCCACCGATCTTCTAAATCGATGTCGGTATCATTGAGCAGGTCTAATAGTGGTTGAATCGCAATATTGCCGAGCTTGGGAATGATTTTGGCGATCTCCCATTGCTGGTCAAAATCACCTTGGATCAGGATTTGGAGGGTGATATCTAGAACTGGCTCGCTGTCGGCGATTCGATCGATCGAGAGGTGTTGAAGCTCGTCGATGGCGATCGACCAATTTCCATTGGCTGCGGCGGCTGTGGCACGATCGAGAGGAGATGCTGCCATTTGTATGGGATTTGAGTTGGTGCGGATATCTACCCACCCCGCCCTACGGGCACCCCTCCAGGGAGGGGATTTTTCACCAAGGGAACGGCAGCAGTAGAAACTTATTTTGGAGAGCATCCCATTTTTGATGCGGAGGTTGCTTGCCCTCATCCCCAGCCCTTCTCCCTCAGGGAGAAGGGAGCCGGATTCAAAGTCCCTCTCCCTGAGGGAGAGGGATTTAGCGGCGTTTTTATTCGGGGGTTCCCCCCGAATAAAAAAACGACAAGACAGGGTGAGGGCGATCAACCTCCGTATCAAAAGTTGGATGCTCTCCTTATTTTGTGGCGATGGCAATCAGCACCAAGATTGATTCGATCGCGTAGAACATCCCGACTACCTGAGTTTCTGTCCAACCACTCAATTCTAGATGGTGGTGGATGGGAGCCATTTTAAATAATCGTTTACCATTGCCATCAGCATCTTTAGTGGCTTTGTAATAGCCAACTTGGAGAGTGACGGAGAGGGCTTCGATCGCAAAGATGCCGCTGATAATCAGTAATGCCCAGATATTTTCAGTGAGGATTCCGACAGCAGCGAGAGCACCGCCCAAAGCAAGGGAACCCGTATCACCCATGAACACCTTCGCTTTGTTGCGATTGTGGATCACAAAGCCCAGATAGGCACCACTAAGACAGATGCAGAAGACGGCTAATTCAGGTTCCCTGGGGAAAATAACCGCCGCCAAACCAGCGAGGGCAATTGCCCCTGTACCGCCAGCTAAACCATCGACACCATCGGTGAGATTGGTTGCATTGCTTTCTGCTAGTAATGCAAATACAGCTAGTCCCCAGAACAGGAAGCCCAACGGCAACACTAGATTGAACGGCAAATGAATCGTAGTAATGGTAGTGCCCCTACTGTAAAATGCCCACGCACAAAAGACGATCGCAATCGCAGTTTGCAACAACAATTTACCTTTGGGTGTCAGACCTTCATTTTGACCGTTACTTAAGCTTTTCCAGTCATCCACACCACCGATCGCTAGATAGCCTAAACTAGCTACAGCTACAGCGATCGCATCAGGATTGAATTGCGATCCAATAATGCCGAGTAATACACCAACAGGGACGACAAATATCCCGCCCATTGTGGGTGTTCCGGCTTTTTTGAGATGTGATTGGGGGCCATCCTCGCGAATGAACTGACCCATTTTCAACTGCTTGAGCATCGGAATTACCCGATACCCGATCGTTCCTACCATCATTGTGGATACCAAAAATGGTACCAGGAGGGATCTTCTCAGACTGCTACCATTTTGCCAATCCAGCCAGATAATCGATCCAGTCAGGATCGCCCCTAGTAAAATCAGTAACCCAGTCCCCGTCGGATTTAAACCCTTGTCAGACGCTGGTTGACTCTCCATCTATTGCCTCCAAGCTAATTTCATCACTACTTCCCTCTCCAAATTAATTGTGGTGGCGTGAGTATCTGGTACTGAACGGTATAAGTTAATCCACTATTTCCCCGCTCCCCGCTTTTGCAAAATAGTACTTGAATTTACGCCACTCAATACTAGTCATCGTCGCTATCATCAGAATCGTCGCTATCTTCTTCTTGATAGCTATTATCGTCTTCAAATAATTCTTCTTCTAGATTTGGTTGATCTAGGGCTGAGACTGCTGGATCCCGCTCATCTCGATCGATCAATCTCCCTTGTGATTCCAACCACTCTAAAATAGAGGTATTCCGCTGAACTGCGATCACTGGTGCTGGTTCATACCGATTTTGTTGTTTCAACGCTGGATTGACAAATGCGTCTAGAGCATCAAGATCGAGAGTATCGAGGTTATTAGACATAGTGAATCGATTAAGCTTGCAAGTTCTCATAGTTTATCATTAGACCTCCCGCAAAAGTCAGGGGATCGGGGATGGAAAAAATGGAATAGGGGGCATTTTTGCAATAAACAACACTAAACGTCACAATTTTTCACCACCAAATCATCGATTAGGAATTTCTATGCTCAAAACTCAACTACTCGCAGAGATCGCCACCAAAGATCGCGGTATCCAAGCAACGCCGACAGAAAAACAAGCGATTCTGGCAACAGTTACAGCATTGGAGTCGCGAAATCCCCATCCTCGCCCACTGACAACCGCGATCAATCTGCTCGCTGGTGATTGGCGATTGCTCTATACTAGTAGCCAAAGTTTACTGGGCATCGATAAGTTTCCTCTAGTTAAACTCGGTACGATTTATCAGTGCCTGCGACCGACAACCAGCGCGGTTTATAATATCGCTGAAGTGAGCAGTATCATTCCTGGATTAAATGGGATTGTGTCGATCGTCGCCAAGTTTACACCAACTAGTGAATCGAGAGTAAATGTCGAATTTAATCGATCGGTAATTGGACTCCAAAAACTCATCGATTATTCTACACCTGATCGACTGATTACTGCGATTGAAAACGGTCAAAAATTCACGGCGATCGATCTGCCGATTAATCGTAAAGAGAGCAGGGCACCTGCATGGCTTGAAATTACTTATATCGACGAATCAATGAGAATCAGTCGTGGCAACGAAGGTAGCATCTTTGTCTTAACTAAAGCCTAACCCCTAATTCCCATGCTGCGAATATCTCAACGACATCTGACGATTCTTGAAAAGTGCCCACGTCAATTTGAGCATACTTATTTCGATCGATTAAATTCACCAATTAACCCGACGCAACAAGTCAAAACTCAATTAGGTAGTGACTTTCACCTGCTGATGCACCAGAGAGAACTGGGATTACCGATCGAACCAATCTTAGCGCGTTCGCCTCAACTAAATACGTGGGTGCAAGCGATGCTTCAGACAGCACCCACCCTCTTTGAGTCAGATCCTCAAGCTCGGCGAGAAAGTGAGCAGGTAAGGACATTAGAACTGGGTGATTACCTGTTTACAGCTATTTATGATTTGGTGATTTTGCACCCAGATCGAGCAGACATTATTGATTGGAAAACTTATCCGATCCCCCAATTCAAAAAGAAACTTGATGCCGAATGGCAAACGCGACTCTATTTATACATGCTCGCAGAAACTAGTGATTATGTGCCCAAGCAAATTGCGTTTAGCTATTGGTTTATCCAGTCCACGCCTCAGCCTAAATCAGTCAAGATTAGTTATACGCTCAAGCAACATAATCAAACCAAAACAGAGCTACTAGAACTACTCGCGAAACTCACCAATTGGCTCGACGCTTACCAGCAACTGCGGGAACCTTTCCCCCAAGTCGCTGCGTCCACAGGTTTGTGCGATAAATGCAATTTTGCTGCTCGATGTGGACGAAAAGATCCGATTCTAGTAGCTACTGATACATTTACCAGTCACGATCTCAACCTGATTCCGATGATTCCAATTTAATTAGGTCGTTGGCGGAGCCGCGTCAAGAGATAATCTGGAGATTCGATCGATGACAATTTCGATTCTAGTGATTAGAATTGTGCATACACCATCAACCAACTGAGTTATTCAGCACATTTTAAGTTACGGTTTAATAAGTTTTTTGACGTGTATTAAAAAAAAGTAATATCTGAAGCATTAACTAGGGCGATCGAGTTAAATTAGCTAGATAAGTTATTTCAGATCTGCCTCGCTCGTCAAACGCTCAAATAATCACCTCCAATCACTGGCACTATTCCTCACTATGACTCAACCATCTACAGCTCGATCTATTTGGAAACATCAACTAGCTTTGCGTGGAGCCGTGTTTACTGGAGCACTTCTGGCAACACTGTTACCAGTTGCTGCTAGCTCTACCGCTACAACTTTCAAAGATAGCCCCAAGGCAGTAGTGGACGAAGTGTGGCAAATCGTCAATCGAGAGTATGTAGATGGGACATTCAATCGGCTGGACTGGCAAAAAACTCGCACAGAACTGCTCAAACGCAATTATAGCAGCCGTCAGGAGGCACATATTGCCATTCGATCGACCCTGCGAAAATTGGGCGATCCTTATACCCGCTTCATGGATCCACAGCAATTTCAATCCCTCAATAATCAAACCAGTGGTGAAATGTCTGGTGTCGGCATTAAATTAGAAACCAATCCCAGGACAAAACAATTAATTGTCACTGAAGCGATTGAGAACTCTCCAGCATTTAAAGCTGGAATTAAAGCTGGTGATACAATTGTAGCGATCGATGGTAAGTCTACCCAGAATATGACCCTTGATGGAGCCATTAGTCTGATTCGCGGCGAAATTGGTAAATCAATTACGCTCAAAATCGCCCGTGGTGGCAAGCTCCCCTTTGATATTCCGCTCACCCGCGCCCAAATCGAAGTATCTTCAGTATTTTCAGAATTAAAACAGGAAGGTAAACTCAAGGTCGGATATATCCGCCTGTCTGAATTTAGCTCCCACTCCGCCGAGCAGATGGAAAAAGCGATCAAAGCTCTCAACCGTCAGCAGGTAAATGCCTACGTGCTAGATATGCGCGGCAATCCTGGTGGACTACTCCAAGCCAGCGTCGAAATCGCGCGGATGTGGATGGATAATGGTACGATCGTCAAAACCGTCGATCGCAAAGGCGGTAACGAAGATTTTCGGGCGGTACAGGGTGCTTTGACTCAGCTACCAATGGCTGTCCTGGTAGATGGCAACTCCGCCAGTGCCAGTGAGATTCTCGCTGGCGCACTCAAGGACAATCGCCGCGCCCAAATTATTGGTGCTCAGACATTTGGCAAAGCTCTAGTTCAATCTGTCCATTCCCTCTCCGACGGTTCGGGGATGGCGGTGACAGTTGCTCATTACTATACGCCCAATGGTACAGACATCGGACACAAAGGCGTGACACCAGATATCAAGGTAGATCTAAATAGCATGGATCAACGCAACCTGTCTGAATCACCAGAATTGATGGGTAGTAAAAAAGATCCTCAATATCAACGGGCGATTTCTGTATTGCAAGCTCGTCGTTAATTAGTTAATGATCGATCCTCGTGGATGCACGATCACAAAAAGGCAGGGCGCAATCCCTGCCTTTTTGCTAAAGCTCGTGAGCAGGTATAATTGGGTAGCATAATTGAATTCGATTAGGCAGAGCCTACGCTTTGCGAACGATACCCCATAAGCGAATCATGACTTTTACTCTATTTGGTCGCTGGCAAATTCGGGTTTTATTACTAGTCACCGTGGGGATGCTGCTGACAATCTTGATGGTTGTGAGATTTAATCCGATCGCTGGACAAGCATTTCTGACATTATTGTATTTAGGATTATTTGGACTGGCCTGGGACTTTGGCTACCATCAGTTGCAAAGATTGCGCTGGGATGGTGACTGGAATGGTTTACTACAGTTCGCTGGAGCAATTTGGGAAGGACTGTTTTTGATGATGGTAATCAAGGCGGTGGGATTACCTGGGATCGATCGATCTAGTTTCAATATCCCTGGGTTCATCGGGTTTTATACTAGTTATAGCGTGCTGAACTCGATCGTCACCCACTCTCTACTCCGCATTCTGTCCCCATATTCCCGCTTCAATGGCGGACAATGGTTCTGAGTTAGTTGATAATTGATAATTGATAATTGATAGCTTCCTCTCTTAGTTTCCCAGTCTCTCCCTCACAATCCCCTGCTAACCATGCTCACTCATACTTTTGCTAGATTTGCCGCTGCTATCTTGTTATCCCTGTCTACGTGGATATTTGCGCCTGTTGCTCTAGCAGTTACGCCCATTCCACTCTCAAATGTTGGTTATAAAGATTGTTCCGCCGAAATGTCGAAAGGTGCAGTCAGCAGCGGTGGCGTGACTCAAGACGCGCTGTGTTTTTTGATTACTGGGAAAGCTGAGAATAAATCAGGCAAGACGGTTTATGATGCCGATGTCTACGGACGGATTTATGATGCAGACAATAATAATGTCCTGCCAAATCGAGGGCGGGTGGGTTTAATCGAGCAAGTACCACCAGGAATTAATGATTTTGAGATGCGAGTTACGGTGCCATCGAGTGCAACTCTTCCACTGCAACTGAAGAAGTTTAAGGCTTCTGGATTTACAACCAAAATCAGACAGTAAATATTTTATTAATTTCAGACTATCGATCGAAAGACCTAAACTATAAATAGTCGTGGAGCCTAAATTATGACTACAACCTCACCCAAAACAATCCCATTACTCGAAAATGGTGACAGGCTGAGTCGCCATGAATTTGAGCGGCGTTATACTGCGATGCCCTATCAAAAAACGGGGATTAACAAAGCAGAATTAATCGAAGGCATTGTATATATGGCATCCCCATTAAGAATTAGAAGTCACGCACAACCTCACAGTCAGATTATGACTTGGTTAGGATTGTATCAATCGAATACGCCTAGTCTAATGATGGGAATAGAACCAACGCTACGCCTTGATCTGAAGAATGAATTTCAACCTGATGCAGTGATGTTTATTTCAGGTAGAGGGGCAAGTATTACTGAGGATGACTATATCGCAGGTGCGCCGGAATTAGTTGTCGAAATTGCGGCTAGTACAGTGTCTATCGATCTGCATGATAAGAAAGCTGCATATTGTAGAAATGGGGTGCAAGAGTATATTGTCTGGCGTACTCTTGATCGAGAAATCGACTGGTTTAGCCTGCAAGATGGTGAATATATCCGATTAGAGTGCGACGAGAAGGGCATAATTAAGAGTCAAATTTTCCCTGGGTTATGGTTGGCTGTTGAATCAATGTTGTCAGGATCGATGGCTGATGTTTTAGGGGTATTGCAAACGGGATTAAATTCGATCGATGATAGATAAATCCTTTAAGGTAGGTTGGGTTGAAGAATGAAACCCAACATTTCTAGGGTGCTGGTGAGTGAATCGTTCGGATTGGAAAACAGAAGAAGATGATTAGAGTAGTTGATTAAAATTTGTAGGAGTTGACGATTGGAGGAGATAATTAACTTACTGAAAGAAATAATTGTTTTGTTCGAGCGCAATACATTTCTGACAAAAATACTATCTGATACATATCCATTGTCCAAGAACCTGGTTTATATTTCTTGCTTGTTTCTACCCATATTATCTGCTTTCTGTCTCTATCGTATTAAGTGGGTTGGATTCTTACTGGGACTAGTTAGTTTTGTGCTAATGGCTAGTGTAGGCTCAATTTTAGAATGTGTAGTGCCAAATGGTCATTGTTCATCTGAAAACTTAGATGGGACATTTTTTCAAATATTCATTATACTTGGCTTTTTTTATAACTTATTTGCTCTAATTTTTAAGGAGCTAGTAATTGAATTGATCGGTTAGCAGATATCGTGTGGTTACTGTTCATCATCAAGTGTTTAAACGATTTTTATCTAATAAACATTTGAACATAGCTAATTATATTCGTAGATGATCACACGCAATCCGTTATTGGTGAGTGAGGGCTGGTTTGATTTAGATTTCTAGAATTGTCCGTAGGTTATGGCATAAACCAGCCCCTACGGATTGTGTATAATTTAATTAGGTTAATCAACTTGATCGTATGTCTCCAACTCCGCTGTTAATTCTTGTCGATGGACACTCTTTAGCTTATCGTTCTTACTATGCCTATGCCAAAAGTAAGAGCGGTGGATTGATGACTTCGGCGGGAGTACCGACGAGTATTTGTTTTGGATTTGTGAAAGCTTTGGTGGAGATTATTAATAGTCAAAAGCCGGATTCAATGGCGATCGCATTTGACCTGCGACAGCCGACTTTTAGACATGAGGCTGATGACAATTATAAGGCCGATCGAGTGGAAACTCCAGAGGATTTCACGATCGATATTCAGAATTTGTATCTATTACTGACAGCCTTAAATTTACCGACGATTACCGCGCCTGGATTTGAGGCTGATGATATTCTGGGGACGTTGGCGGGGCGAGGTAGCCGTGCGGGTTATCAGGTAAAAGTTTTATCTGGGGACAAGGATATGTTCCAATTGGTCAATGATCTCGATCGAATCAGTGTGCTATACATGACTTCTACTTTTGCTCAAAGTAGCCCTGCTGTGGTGGAAATGAATGAGCAGGGGGTGATCGATAAGATGGGTGTGAGAGCAGATCAGATTATCGACTACAAGGCTTTGTGTGGGGATAAATCCGATAGTATTCCTGGGGTGCGGGGCATTGGCGACAAGACGGCGGTGAAGTTATTAACAGAATATCAGGATCTGAAAACTGTTTACGATCGAGTAGATGAGATATTAGGTGCGACAGGTAAGAAGTTAGTTGCAGGAAAAGAAGATGCGGATCATTCGCAATATTTGGCGCGGATTATTACTGATGTGCCGTTAGAGTTAGAGTTGCAAGAAACGAAGCTAACTGGGTTTGATTTTGGACAGGTGCAGCCGTTATTACAAACGCTGGAATTGCACCGATTTAATAAGGATATCGAGAAGCTACATGAAGCTTTTGGTGGTGTAACGCTCCCAGAAACTAAGCATGATAGTCAGGAGCCAGTAAGTCTAGTCACACCCGACGATGAGAGTGAAGAGCTATGGTTTTTTAGTGCAGCAGATACGGATAAATTTCAACTCAGTCGGGTATGTCCGATTCAGCCGCAGATTATTGATAGTTTGGCTAAACTGCAAGCTCTGATAATCACTCTTGGGCAACATCTAGATCCAGAGCATCCAGTTAGTTGGGATACAGAAACTACCGATTTAGAACCGCGCAATGCAAAGTTAGTCGGGATTGGTTGCTGTTGGGGAGCGGAAACCGACAGCATGGCATATATCCCCATTGGGCATGAGTTTGGAGATAATTTAGAGTTAGAATTAGTCTTAGAAAACTTGCGATCGATCCTCGAATCCCCCACTCATCCTAAAGTATTGCAGAATGCTAAGTTCGATCGATTAGTATTTAAAAACCAAGGTATTAAGCTCCAAGGTGTTGTCTTCGATACGATGCTGGCAAGCTATGTCTTAAATCCCGACAGCAGCCACAACCTCACCGATTTATCTAGCCGTTATCTAGGAATTATCCCCCAAAGTTATACCGAACTAGTCGCCAAAGGACAAACCATCGCCAACATTAGCATCCCCCTCGTCGCTGAATATTGCGGGATGGATGTCTGGGGTACCTATCGTCTTCACAGCTTGCTCAAAGCTGAATTAGCCGCTGCTCCAAAATTACTCGCACTATTGCAAGATATCGAACTTCCACTCGAACCAATTCTTGCAGACATGGAAGATCGGGGGATTAATATCGATGCTGAATACCTGCAAACACTATCAGTAATATTAGCCAAAGATTTAGATCGAATTGAGGAGGAAACCTACGCACTAGCGGGGGAGAAATTTAATCTCGGTTCACCCAAACAACTCGCACAGATCTTATTTGAAAAACTCGAACTCGACACCAAAGGTATCCGTCAAACTAAATCTGGCTACTCCACTGATGTCAATACTCTTGAAAAACTCCAAGGTAAACATGAAGTCGTAGATCTGATTCTCCAACACCGTACATTCTCCAAACTCAAATCAACCTATGTCGATGCTCTCCCTGCCCTAATCCATTCCAAAACAGGCAGAGTTCACACCGATTTTAATCAAGCCGTCACCGTCACAGGTAGACTTTCCTCCTCCAATCCCAACCTCCAAAATATCCCCATCCGCACCGAATTTAGTCGCCAAATTCGCCGTGCCTTTATCCCCGCGCCAGGTTGGATTCTCGCCGCAGTTGACTACTCCCAAATCGAACTTCGCATTCTTGCCCATCTCAGTCAGGAACCAGTTTTAATTACTGCTTACAACCAAAACGAAGACATCCATACCGTCACCGCCAAGCTGTTGTTTGAAAGTGACACAATTAGCAGTGAACAACGCCGGATGGGTAAAATTATTAACTTCGGCGTAGTCTACGGTATGGGTGCCGCCAAATTTGCGCGAGAAACAGGGATTAAAACTAGTGAAGCCAAAACCTTCATCGAGAAGTTTTACGATCGATATCCAGGCATTTTCGACTACTTAGAGCGGGTAAAACGGGAAGCAATTGCCCTCGGATATGTGGAAACTGTCTGTGGACGGCGGCGATATTTCAAGTTTGAAAGTGGTAAGTTGCGCGGATTAAAAGGCAGCGATCCGAATCAGATTAATCTCGACGATCTAGGCAATCTCGGTATGATCGATGCTGGACATTTACGTGCTGCGGCGAATGCGCCGATTCAGGGTTCCAGTGCAGATATTATTAAGCTAGCGATGATCTCGATCAATCAGTTGTTGGAGCCATATCAAGCGAAGATGTTGCTGCAAGTTCATGATGAATTGGTATTGGAAATTCCCAAAGATGAATGGGAGGAGTTGCAGCCAAAAATTAAGGCGACGATGGAAAGTGCGATCGATCTGAGTGTGCCGATGGTGGCGGAGATTGGCAGCGGGGCAAATTGGATGGATGCGAAGTAATCAGTAATAGCACCGAAAACACACGTAGGAATAAGTTTACATCCTATTAGTTCATTAAATTTTATAGAGACTAACGATTGGAAGAAATAATTGGTTCGATCGATCGAGGTGGATCCGATCGTGTGTCGATTATTAGTGCAATCGACATCCGTGCTGAAATGAATTTCGCGCTTATAGCCAAAGTTATCTGAAGATAACTACATGGGTATCGTAGTTCATTTTAATGAACTTTAGCTCTTAGCCCCAAATTCATTTGAGGGCTTCAACTATGACTAAATTCTAGGCGTAGAATGTGGGAATGGAGGTTGATTTGATCGCAAAGCGTACCGGAGGTAATCGGGCGTGGGTGATTGGTGCGATCAAAGTCCGCGCTGAGATAAATTTCGCGCTCATAGCCAAAGTTATCTGAAGATAACTACCTGGGTATCTCAGTTCATTTTAATGAACTTTAGCTCTTAGCCTCAAATTCATTTGAGGGCTTCAACTATGACTAAATTCTAGAATCTATAAGTACGATTACCTACTCTAAAGTCCACAAATTTGATCGCATGTGTCAACATCTCTTCAAATCCAGGGCACACTAAGAGATAAAATATTAATCTTATTACCATGCCACTCTGGAGACTATTTTATCATCTTGTTTGGGCAACACATAAACGACAACCATTAATCACCCCAACCCACGAACAAATTCTGTATCCACATATCAAAGGAAAAGCAGATTTCCTAGAATGTTAACTACAGGCAATTGGGGGTACTGAAAATCACATTCATTTAATTGTATCAATCCCACCCAAATTATCGATCGCTGATTTTGCCAAACGAATTAAAGGTAGTAGTGCGCGTTACTTAAATCAAGAACTGGCTAACAATAATTATAAATTCGCTTGGCAACATGAATATGCGGTGTTTTCCTTGGGCGAACAGAAATTAGAATGGGCAATTGCTTATGTTGAGAATCAAAAACAACACCACTCAACCGGAGACATTGTCAAAGCACTCGAACAAACTGAGCAGATTTGAGGTTGTGGGCGCAGTAGGGCGAACAGGAATACCGACAGTATAAAATAGCGAATCAAGCCTCCGTAGCATGAGTCGAATCGGGGCAATGTGGCAAGTTTGTCATGCTGGGCAGAGGTATTGGGATACAATGGTGGCAGCTTATCGGCAGATTTGTCGGCGGGCATACAGAAATTTGGAACTTAAACCCGTAAAATCACGGTATAAAAATCTATCGCTTGGTGGCGATTGTTAGTTCGATTAATTATCAGTAATTTAATAAGTTTTTTTGCGTCAACTTAGGTTAATAATTCATGACTCTTGCCTTAGAACAGATCGACCGAATTGTCGGAAATAAACATCATAATCCCTTTGAAATTTTGGGTCCTCATCAAGTCGAGGAAAATGGTAAAACTGTTTGGGTAGTGCGAAGTTATCTGCCCAATGCTGAGTCAGTCTCGGTGATGATTCCATCTGTACGCCAAGAGCATCAAATGCAGTCTGTGCATCACCCTCACTTTTTTAGTTGCACGATCGATCTACCAGAATTAAACAATTATCAGCTCAAGATTGTTGAAGGTGGGCACGAGCGAGTAATTTACGATCCCTATGCGTTTACTTCACCGTTATTGAGTAGCTTTGATATTCATTTATTTGCAGAGGGTAATCATCATCGGATCTATGAAAAGCTCGGTGCCCATCCGCTTGAAATCGAAGATATAAAAGGTGTCTACTTTGCAGTTTGGGCACCAAATGCCCGCAATGTTTCCGTAATTGGTGATTTCAACCACTGGGATGGACGCAAGCATCAGATGGCAAAGCGGGAGAATGGGATCTGGGAATTGTTTATCCCCGAACTGAAGGTCGGCGCGTCCTATAAGTATGAAATCAAGAATCAGGATGGTCATCCCTATGAGAAGACTGATCCTTATGGCTTTCACCAAGAAGCACGTCCCAAAACAGCATCAATTGTTGCCGATCTGACGCGCCATCAGTGGCAAGATGAGGACTGGATCGATCGTCGTCGTCATGCCGATACTCTGCGTCAGCCAATCTCAGTCTACGAGTGTCATCTAGGCTCATGGCTCCATGCAGCCGCTAGTGAGCCAGCTAAGTTGCCGGATGGGACTGATTCCACCGTAGTGACTGTTTCAGATTACAATCCAGGAGCACGGTTTCTGACTTATCGCGAATTAGCTGATAAATTGATTCCCTATGTGCAGAATTTAGGATTTACACACATTGAGCTATTACCTGTCTCTGAGCACCCTTTTGATGGCTCCTGGGGCTATCAGGTGACTGGTTACTACGCGCCAACATCGCGGCATGGTTCACCTGAAGATTTCATGTATTTTGTCGATCGATGCCACCAGGCTGATATCGGTGTACTGGTTGATTGGGTGCCTGGACATTTTCCTAAAGATGGGCATGGCTTACCTTTCTTCGACGGTACGCACCTGTACGAGCACTCAGATCCGCGCAAGGGTGAGCACAAGGAATGGGGCACCCTAATCTTTAATTATGGTCGGAATGAAGTCAGAAACTTCCTCTATGCCAATGCGCTATTCTGGTTTGATAAGTATCACATTGATGGGATTCGGGTCGATGCAGTCAGCTCGATGCTCTATCTTGATTACTGTCGAGAAGAAGGGGAATGGGTGACAAACCAATATGGTGGACGGGAAAATATCGAAGCCGCCGACTTCCTGCGCCAGACTAATCATCTCATCTTTAGCTACTTTCCTGGAGCACTATCGATCGCTGAAGAGTCCACTTCTTGGCCGATGGTATCCGCACCTACTTACCTGGGCGGCTTAGGCTTCAACCTGAAATGGAACATGGGTTGGATGCACGATATGCTCGACTATTTTGAGATGGATCCCTGGTTCCGCCAGTTCCACCAAAATAATCTCACCTTCAGCATGTGGTACAACCACAGCGAGAACTTCATGCTCGCCCTCTCTCACGATGAAGTCGTCCACGGCAAGAGCAACATCATCGGCAAGATGCCTGGGGATGAATGGCAGAAACTCGCGAACATGCGCTGTCTCTACGCCTACATGTTTGCCCACCCTGGCAAGAAAACCCTGTTCATGGGGATGGAATTTGCCCAGTGGAGTGAGTGGAATGTGTGGTCAGATCTAGAGTGGCAATTGTTACAGCACGCTCCGCACCAGCAGATGAGTCAATTCCTGACCGATCTCAACTATATCTACCGTCACGAACCAGCTCTCTATACTCAAGACTTTGAGGAATCAGGATTTGAATGGATCGACTGTACCGATAGTCGTCACAGTGTGATTTCCTTTATCCGCCGTGATAAACACAGCAGTGATGAGCTAGTGATTATTTGCAACTTCACACCTCAACCCCACGCTCATTACCGGATTGGCGTACCTGAGCATGGCTTCTACACCGAGATCTTTAATAGCGATGCGCGGAAATACGGCGGTAGCAACATGGGCAACCTCGGCGGCAAATGGGCAGATGAATGGTCGATTCACAACCGTAAATTCTCCCTAGATCTATGTATCCCACCCCTGGGTGTGTCGATCTTTAAAATCGATCGAGTGCGCACTGCCGCAGCCTATGAGTGGCGCGATAATCAAGGATCGATCGAAGGTACCTAACGACCGTTATAGTAGGCGCAATCCACAAATTGCGCCTAGAGACACGCCATCTAATAAAGTACCAGCTCAACCCTCGGAGGTTGAGCGGAGCCGTTGGCGTAGCCTCTCCGCAAGGAGAAAACCGATCTCTAGCAATTGTTGGTACTTTATTTTTCAGCGAGTCCGCTACTATGTTTTTTGACCGGAAGGCGGGGCGCAAGCCCCGCCATTCATGGCTGGGGTCGAGCCTGTCGCGACTTTAGTCGCCTTGAAACGATTCCACGGCTTTAGCCAACTGGGCGGGTCACCCGACCAGCAGCAGGATGCGCTCAAGAATGGTAAAATTAACTCGTGAGTAGAAACAACCATCTACGTGTTGAAACATCCTAGTACTGAGAAATCCAGGCAACGGGCATATTCGGCTTAGAACCGTCACAGCTAAAGGGCAAATAATGGCAGGATGTTGAGCGTACCGATTTGGCAGAGTGATGGACTTAGAAAACATACAAATTTAAGAAGTATACGCAAGGCTTGGAGTAATCTAGGCTGAGTGAGTAGCGGCGCATTGAATACGCCTATGTGAAACCAGTTTGGAATCGCATGAATCCCCGTCCCTTCAGGGCTGGGGTGAGTTCAAAATATGTGTGTCTTTCGATCGAGAGTTGGGAATACTATGTTTACCAATAATTGAGCCTTCTGATGAAAATATTAATAAATATAGTATTTCTGGTTGGGGTTTTCCCTTGCTCTACCCAGTTTACGAGTATTAGCTCCCGTATAAAAATCCTCTAAATATCCAGTAAGTCGATACCGTTTTGGGGTATCTTCTCCGCTGAAACATCGGGCAAAGTTAATTCAGATCCAGATCTCTGCTGATCTGGTGCAATCACACATGGTAAATGTGCTCCAGCTATTCCTTTTTTAATATGTTCAGATGTTTGGCTAAATAAGACAAACAAGGGATAAAGATGTTCGGCACCTTCACTAATAATATGTCGATAATATTGCGGCATGATCCATTCATAGTCATTGCCGAGTAATACCTGCGTCTGTCGCCAGCGCGAGAGCAAATCTGATAGATCTTCCTCAGGACGCTGGATAAAGATTACAATCTCACCACCCATCTTGATCTTCCATTCAGGATCGCACATCAGATAGGCAAGATCGCAGGGGATTAAGATTGTTTTAGAAATAGAAGTAATTGGTGAAAACTCATTAAACTGTTGACCCACTGATACTTTTCGGAGTTTGACAACAGGAAGTGGAATCGTAATTAAACTTTCTTCCGATCGTCTAATGCTCGGAATCATTTCTAGATACGGACGATATTGTTTGAGCAAGACAATTGCTTCATTACAATCGCTATACTTAGATAAAAGTTGCTCGTAATCTGATGGCTGAATAGACATTTGAATTAGTTGATAGTTGATAATTGATAGTTGATAGTTTAATATAAGAGACTTATTTTGATAGCTTGGACAGCATGTAAGATGGGCATTACTACTCTCTTGAGTAGAAACCCCGCCAACAGCTATCAACTATCAACTATCAACTATCAACTATCAACTTCTTAACCGAGTTTCTCGAATACTTTAAACATTGGTAAGTACATCGAGAGCAAGATGACGGCAACCATCCCTGCGAGGAAGACCATCATGATTGGTTCTAGGACGCTGGTAAGAGCCTTCACAGCTTGTTCAACTTCATCTTCATAGAAATCGGCAACCTTCATCATCATCGTGTCTAGTTCCCCAGTTTCTTCACCAATACTGATCATTTGAATTGCCAGTGATGGGAAGACTTTTTCACGTTGGAGGGCGTTACTTAACATCCCACCCTGTTGAACTTCCTGCTTGGATTTTTCGATCGCATTAGAAATCACTTGATTACCAGCGGTGTCGCGGACGATATCTAGTGAGTTGAGAATCGGTACACCCGATCGAGTTAAAGTACCAAAAATCCGGCAGAATCTAGCAGTTGCAGATTTTTCATTTAAGTCACCAATGATCGGCATTTTCAAGAAAAACCGATCCATTGTGAGTTTACCGATCGGCGTTTTATAGTATTGAGTATAACCAAAGATTAATCCAGAAACTACAGCGATCGGAATGATCACCATCCAACTAGTCAAGATCCCACTAATACCCAACATAAACAGAGTTAGTCCAGGTAATTCTGTACCCAATCCTTTGAAAATACCTGCAAATACTGGAATCAAGAAAATTGTCATCCCTAAGAAGACAATCAGAGCCAAAATTCCTACCGCTACTGGATAAGCCATCGCACCTTTAACTTGGTTTTTGAGGCGAGACATATCTTCGAGTACTTTTGCCAATCGATTGAGTACTTCATCAAGCACACCACCGACTTCGCCAGCTTGGATCATACTGACATAGAGCGCATCAAAACATTCTGGATGACGGCGCATGGCATCAGAAAGGTTAATCCCCTGCTGCACATCGAGACTGACTTGTCCGAGCACTTTCTTGAGCTTGGGATTACCACACTGTTCAGATAGTACTGTCAAACATCTCACCATTGCTACACCAGCATTAACCATCGCCGCAAATTGACGAGAGAATACTGCTTTGTCCCGAACGGTTACGGGGTTCATTGCAGCTTCAATGTCACTCAGATTAATTTTAGTGACATCAAAAGACTTTTGGGGTCGAATATTTTGAATGAATGGATATTTCTTTTTAAGTTTTGTCCGAGCAGAATCGACCGTTTGAGCATCGACTTTTTCTTGTTTAGTGTTGCCTTGAGCGTCACGGACTTCAGCGATAAAGGTTGGCATATAATCTAGTGGTTTAGTGGTTTAGTGAATAGTGGTTTAGTGAATAGTGGATAGTGGATAGTGAATAGTGGTTTAGCTAGATAATTTGCTAAACCACTAAACCGCTAAACCACAAAACCACTAGTTACGTCCATTCGCAGTTGCCATTGGCGTAGAACCAATTAGGCGTTGCAACTCATCTGGGCGGGAGGATTTGGCTACGCCTGCTTCAAAGGAGATGGTGCCTTCGCGGATGTGTTTGGCGAGGATGGATTCCATGGTGTTCATGCCCAGTTTGGCTCCGGTTTGGATCGCGCTATAGATTTGAGCGGTTTTGCCTTCGCGGATTAAGTTGGAAATCGCTGGGGTGACGATCATGATTTCCTGTACCATGACTCGTCCGTATTCGCCTGGTTTGGGTTTTTTCTTTTGCACTAGGGCTTGGCTGAAGACGGCGACCAGGGAGTTGGAGAGCTGGGCGCGGATTTGGGGCTGCTGTTCGGGAGGGAAAACGTCGAGCATCCGATCGATCGTCTGAGCAGCAGAGCTGGTATGGAGTGTAGCCATTACTAAGTGACCAGTTTCGGCGGCACTGATTGCTAGACTGATTGTTTCGAGATCCCGCAACTCCCCAACCAAAATCACGTCTGGATCTTCCCGTAAGGCACCTCTGAGGGCATTGGAGAAACTTTTGGTGTCTTCACCTTTTTGGCGTTGATGGACGAGACTCTGGATGTTGGAAAAGACATATTCGATCGGATCTTCGATCGTCAAAATATGCTCGGCGCGAGTCCGGTTGATCAGGTCAATCATTGCTGCCATTGTGGTGGTTTTGCCTGAACCAGTTGGCCCTGTAACGAGGATCAAGCCTCTGGGACGGTGGCTCATTTCCCGCACGATTTCGGGGAGTCCCATTTGATCGAAGTTAGGAATCTTGGAAGCTAGTGCCCGCAGACAAGCGGCATAGCAACCGCGTTCTTTGTAAACGTTGACTCGAAATCTCGCCAAGCCTTTAACACCATAGGAACAGTCGATTTCCCAGTTTTGTTCGAGTTCCTTCCGCTGAGTGTTATTCAGCATACTAAAGATCAGTTTCTGGCACTCTTGGGGGCTGAGTGGCTCTTCACCCACAGGTGCCAGCTTACCGCTAACGCGGAAGTATACAGGCGAACCTGCTTGGATGTGCATATCAGAGCCGCCCATTTCGACGAGCTGCTCCATGAGGTCTTCGATTGTTAGTTCAGTCATAAGTCTGGTGGTTTAGTGGTTTAGCGGTTTGGTGGTTTAGCGAAAAGTGCGGTCTTGGGGTTTCCCCGTCTTGTCGTTTTCTTATATCTCCTGACGGAGAGGCTATGCCAACGGGGGGAACCCCCGTTGGCGGAAGCCCGCTCCCCCAGCGGCTCGCTCCGGTCGGGTTTCTAGGGCGATGGAAGCGAGACAAGACAGGAGAATAAAAACGCCGCAAGTAGAGCACCTTTTCAAGACAGCGGTTTGATGGTTGGGTAGCTCAGTTGGCGATTTAGCAATTCATGGACGCTTGCGTCCCTTCTATTGGCTAACAACTAAACAACTAAACCACTAAACCACTAACTCTCAAATCTTGCCGTCATACAATAAGGACAATCCATCCACTCTGGTTTGAGTTCGGCGGAGCAAGTGGCACAAACTAGGGTAGTCTTGCGCTTGGCTTTGAGTTCGGCTTCTAGTCCAGAGTCGGTAAAGGTGACTCGTTCGACCTCATCGAGGGTGGTGTGACCTTCTTGCACCATTTGGAGGCTGTATGCCAGGAGCGTCTTCATCCCTTGCTGTACTGCTACTTCCTTGATTAGTACCGAAGGAGCGCGTTGGTTAATCAGGGCGGCGATTTCATCAGTGATTTGCATCACTTCATACACACCAGTCCGTCCCCGATAGCCGAGACCATTACAGTTTTTGCAAAGACTACCACTAGCTTTGGCAGCTTCGATCTCACCATTATTTAGCTCGTTGGCTTTGTAGAAGGTGATCACAGTATCTTTGGAAGCAGATAGTCCAAAGCGGCTGAGTTCTTCGCGGGTAGGATTGTAGGGGACTCGGCAATCTTTACAGACGCGGCGGAGTAGTCGTTGAGCAACTACTCCAATCAGGGCGGCGGAAACCATGAATGGTTCTACGCCCATCTCATCAAGCCGTGTAATCGAACCTGCTGCATCGTTTGTGTGCAGAGTTGTCATGACCATGTGACCAGTTAGAGCAGCTTCCATCGAGGTTTTAGCTGTCTCTTGGTCGCGGGTTTCTCCTACCAGGATGATGTCAGGATCTTGCCGCATGAAGGCGCGGAGGATCGAGGCAAAGTTCATGCCTTTTTCACGGATGACCTGAACTTGGTTAATTCCTGGCAGGGCGTATTCGATCGGATCCTCGGCTGTACTAATATTGACTCCAGGGTCGTTTTGCTCGGCGAGGAGTGAATAGAGGGTGGTCGATTTACCCGAACCAGTTGGTCCCGTTACCAGAATCAGTCCAAATGGACGACTGCCCATTTCCCGGACGATTTCCAGGGTAGGTAAATCGCTAATTAGTTTATCCAAGCCAAGCTGGGTAGATGCGTTGTCGAGAATCCGCATACAGACCTTTTCGCCGTAGCGTCCAGGGAGCGTACTCACGCGGAAATCTACTTTCCGTCCTTCAAATGTCCGGCGAATCCGACCATCTTGCGGTAATCTCCGCTCGGCGATATCTAGTTCGGCAATAATCTTGAAGCGAGAGGTGACGGCAGGGATAATGTGCTTGGGCAAGATGGGGAAACTCTGACGCAGCACGCCATCTTTCCGAAATCTGATTCTCAAGCCTTCTTCCTGCGGCTCAATGTGAATATCTGAAACTTTTTCCAGTAGTCCCTTGGCGAGAATTTGGTTAACGAGCTTGACCACAGGTGCAGCTTCTGCACCCTGAACGTCAATCTCATCATTCATCTCATCTTCCGCCATTCCCAGTTCTGGCGACTCGAAATTATCCATTTCGATGCTGAGATTTTTCTGGGCGTTATTGGCTTCATCTTGCTGAATCCGCTCATCAAGATAGCTATCGAGCAGCTTCTGATAATCTTCAGGTGCAATCACCTCACTCCGCCAAGCAATACCGTGGGGACGGAGAATTTTATCGATGTCACTTTTTGCCTGGAGATCGTCCGGCTTGATCATCGCCACCGTTAGGATCGGCGGATCTCCATCTAGTTTCCCAATTGGCAGTAACTTTAGTTGCCGACAACTATCTGCCGAAATAAAAGTATTGATTAATTCACGAACCTGGATCTTGTCGATTTGAGCGGACGCAATATCGACCGCATTCAAACCATAGACAATTTTGAGTTCAAATAACTGTTGTTTTTTATATTGATGTTGTAGCTCGGCAGGCAAGGATTTGCCCGTCAATGACTCCAAAACCTCCGTCAGTGGGTGGTTATTCGCCCGACTATCAACCAATGCTTGTTTAAGCTGATCCGCATTGACATAGCCTGCCTGAATCAGCTTATTGCCGAATGGAGAAAAGTCATTGCGGACGATGAGTGCCCGTTTCGGAAATGAAGATTGAGTCATAGCTGCTGTAAATAGCTCCTTAGCTTTACAGTATTCCCACACTCACACCGAATCTCTCTATTTAGTCCAAATTTGCCAATTCATACCCCATCAGTCAGTGAACTAACCAGTTCCTGTCAATCTTCCATACGGATTGCAAGCATTAGTCGTACTTGTGCTCCATCAGCCATCCAAGGGAAGTGCTTGACAATTTTTGTACGGGTGAGACGCGCCTATCAGTATAAAATATTACAAAATATTAGGGAAGTATATTCCTGGGGATCGATAAGTTTAGACTCAATCTTGTCAGTCTAAACTCCCAACTTGGAGTGTTAGAGAAAATCCAGTCTGCCCAAAAAATAGTTGAGCTTTCCAAAATCGCAAGAATCGTTATGAGCAAGTTAACAGAAATCGCCAAGAAAATACCCGTGCTGTCGTCGTTGTACAGATTATTGCGAAACAAGTATGCCTATTATCAATTGAAATCACAAGATACCGAGCAGGTATTTACGCAGATCTACAGCGGCAACGCCTGGGGTGGCAAGGAATCAGTTTCAGGGGCAGGTTCTGATGCTTATCAAACTAGAATCATTACTCAAGAACTTCCAGTTTTGGTTAGGGATTTTGGCATCTCCACAATGTTGGACATCCCCTGTGGCGACTTTCACTGGATGAACAATGTCGATATAAGTAAGCTAGATTATACGGGTGCAGATATCGTCGATGGTCTAATCGACAGCAATAGATTGCAATACAGTAAAGATGGACTGGATTTTCGTAAACTGAACCTGATTGAAGACAAGCTACCAAAGGTAGATTTAGTCTTCTGCCGAGATTGCCTCGTCCACTTTTCGTTTGAGGACATTGTGAAGGCTCTGGATAATATCTGCAACAGCCAGTCGGAATATCTGCTCACCACCACATTTGTTGGCAGAAAGGACAACCATGATATTGCCACAGGTCAGTGGCGCGCCCTCAATTTAGAAGTCGCACCCTTGCTGCTACCTCAGCCACTGAGAATCATCACCGAAGGCTGTACAGAATCTAATGGTGCTTATGCAGATAAAGCACTCGGACTGTGGAAAATTGCTGACATCCAGGCAAGTCTGACAAAACATCGCACCTGAGTACTTGTTTGTCGCTCCCCAAATTCTAACCAAATGTCTCTTCCAGTCGATCGAGTGGGTACTATAAATTGAGACCATCTAATTTGGTCTAATCAATCGATCGACTAAAATGTAAGAGATCGACCCAAATCAGATTTATACTCATAGGCAGATTCACTGAATTAGCTTCTCTTGTAGATATATAATCAGGGATCGACCATCACCTCATGCACACTCGATTTTAAAATCGAATTTGTCCGAGATGTCTGTTAACTGGAATGAATCAACGATGAGTGAAACTGTACCACAACAAAATAGACCAGATGATGAGCCTACTTCATCATCACCGTCTCCAGAAAATCTTGAATCGCAATCTACCGCCACAGAATCAGTAAGCTCATCGCCGACTGAATCGACTGTCGAAGCCGAGGTTGTCGCTACTACCGAAGCAGAGGCTAGTACACCAGTTGCGACAGTGCCCGGTGATGTCGTGGAACCCGAAATTCCCGAAACTCCAGAATCAGAACTGCAAACCCTGGCAGTTAAATTGACAGAAATCACTAATCAACGTGACTCCTTCCAAAGTCAATATCTGAGAATTGCCGCTGACTTTGACAACTTCCGCAAACGCAGTGGCAAAGAAAAAGAAGAAACCGAGCTGCGAGTCAAGAGTGAAACAATCAAAGAACTCTTGAGCGTCGTCGATAACTTCGAGCGTGCTAGAACCCAAATTAAGCCTCAGAATGATGGGGAGATGGGCATTCACAAAAGCTATCAAGGTGTCTACAAACAATTGGTAGATAGCCTGAAACGGATTGGTGTATCGCCAATGAGAGCAGAAGGTCAGCAATTTGACCCCAATCTCCATGAAGCCGTCATGCGTGAACCCACAGAAGAGCATCCAGAAGGCACCGTCATCGAAGAGCTGCAACGCGGCTACTACTTGGGAGATCGGATCCTCCGCCACTCACTCGTCAAGGTGGCTGCACCACCAGAGCAGTTGTCAGCAGAAGATGCTAATGATTTTGGCTCTGTTGAAGACAGTTAGTCATCTAGACCAGCTCATCTGGGAGGTTTGCTCCAGGTCGAATGTGTCAAGCACGCTCTGATCTGACACTATCAGCATTCCTCCTGCTCCATCCTCGATATTTCCCCGTTCCTGCATCCTTTTTTAAGTATTGCCTCAATCTTATGGCAAAAGTCATCGGCATCGACCTCGGTACAACCAATAGCTGCGTCTCCGTCCTCGAAGGCGGGATCCCAGTGGTAATTTCCAATTCTGAGGGTGGTCGTACCACCCCTAGTATCATTGGATTTGCCAAAGGTGGCGAACAGTTAGTCGGTCAACTGGCAAAACGACAGGGCGTAACTAACGCGGAGAATACCGTGTACAGTATCAAACGCTTTATCGGAAGACGGTGGGACGACACAGATACAGAACGCAATCGCGTCCCTTACAACTGTATTAAAGGGCGGGATAATACTGTGGATGTCCAAATTCGCGGTCGCACCTACACCCCCCAAGAGGTGTCGGCGATGATCCTTCAAAAGCTCAAGAAGGATGCCCAAAATTTCTTGGGACAGCCAGTTGAGCAAGCGGTGATCACTGTTCCCGCTTATTTTACCGATGCCCAACGTCAGGCGACTAAGGATGCTGGCACGATTGCCGGACTGGAAGTACTGAGAATTATCAATGAGCCAACAGCCGCAGCATTGGCTTATGGACTGGACAAGGCTGATACCGAGCAAAAGATTCTGGTAGTTGACCTCGGCGGCGGGACATTTGATGTGTCTGTACTACAACTGGGGAATGGGATCTACGAGGTCAAAGCTACTTCTGGAAATAACCATCTGGGTGGAGATGACTTTGATAATGAAATCGTCCGCTGGCTAATTAAGCATTTTCGGACTACTGAAAGTATCGATTTGTTGAAAGATAAAATGGCTCTCCAACGTCTGCGTGAAGCAGCAGAGAAAGCCAAGATCGAACTTTCGACGATGACGAATACGTCGATTAATCTCCCATTTATTGCAGCGGATGCTCAAGGGCCTAAGCATCTAGAAGTAGAACTAAGTCGGACTAAATTTGAGGAAATGGTCGCACCCCTGATTCAGGCGACACTCGAACCACTCCAAAGATCGCTTAAAGATGCCGATCTTCAGCCCAAACAGATCGATCGAATCCTCCTCGTCGGCGGCTCCACGCGGATTCCAGCCGTTCAGCGGGCGATTCAAGACTTCTTTGGGGGCAAGGAACTCGATCGATCTGTCAACCCAGATGAAGCTGTAGCAATGGGTGCAGCCGTCCAAGCAGGTGTCGTCGGTGGGGACATCAAAGATGTCTTACTGCTCGACGTAACCCCGCTTTCTCTAGGCATCGAAACCCTCGGCGAAGTCTTTACCAAGATTATCGAGCGCAACACCACCATTCCCACTAGTAAAGGGCAAGAATTTTCCACCGCCACCGATGGTCAAACTTCCGTCGAAATCCACGTCCTCCAGGGCGAACGGGCAATGGCAAAAGACAACAAGAGTCTCGGTCGCTTTTTGCTCACAGGTATCCCCCCCGCGCCCCGTGGCGTGCCCAAAATCGAAGTTTCCTTTGATATTGATGTCAACGGCATTCTCAAGGTCGCAGCGCACGATCGCGGTACAGGTAGAGAACAAACTGTCGCCATCAGCAATACTGGTGGACTGAATAAAGTCGATATCGAGCGGATGCGGAAAGAAGCCGAAACCTACGCTCAGGATGACTGGCGCAGACTTCAACTGGTGGAACTCAAAAACCAAGCGGATGCTCTATTCCACACTTACGATGTCACGCTCCAAGAAAATGGTCATCTCATTAACGATCATCTGCGGGAGCAAGCTGAAACCACCGCCAAAGAACTCCAAATGCTGCTGCTAGAGCCATCAGCTAACTTGGAAAACGTGCAAGGATCGATCGATAAGCTCCAGCAGCAGATCTTCGCAATGGGTGCAGCCGTCTACCAGCAAGGCACTATCCCCACGTCTGACCAACCACCTAGTCAAAACGCTGGCACTAGACACACTCCCCTCAGTCGAGCGAGTGCCCCACCACCACCGCCACCACCTCCAGCCAAGAAGGTTTCTAGCACCCTCACGTTAGATTACGACGATGATGAAACGGCTAGCCCTGACTATGAAGTAGTTGAGTAGTTGAGAGTTTATAGGCGATCTCATGAGGGCGGGCACAAGACCACGCCCCTACACAATTAACCTGTAGGGGCGTGGCCTTGTGCCCGCCCTGGATCTATGCCAATTACTAACATTCTTGTACTCGCGCAAGATGCAAGTGTGCCGAATCTCCCAAACGGATAGAATAGATTGTAGGGTGTGTTACCGCGCTAGCGTAACGCACCACCGCCATCTAGTGGTGCGTTATGCTGTCGCAGTAACACACCCTACAATAACTCCTGTGCTCGCTATGGATCTATGCCAATTACTAATATTTTTGCATTGTTGCTGAGAGGATAGAATAGAAAATAGGAAATTACGGTTAACACGCCATCAACAAGACCTGATTCCTTTACAATAGATAGACTAATTTAGTGTTGAAATCGTCTCCGAATCCTGCTCCCGCACACTCCTTGTAAGATAGAACCTCTCTATGGCACGCGACTATTACGAAATCCTTGGCACCTCACGAGATGCCGACCAGGAAGAAATTAAACGCGCCTACCGCCGACTGGCGCGAAAATATCACCCCGATGTAAATAAAGAACCTGGGGCAGAAGATACATTCAAAGAAATTAATCGTGCCAACGAAGTTCTATCCGAACCAGAGCTGCGCGCTCGCTATGACAGGTTTGGAGAAGCCGGAGTATCCTCAGGCGGTGGCTCCGCGCCCCAAGGCTATGGCGACATGGGCGACATGGGTGGCTTTGCAGACATCTTTGATGCCTTCTTCAATGGCTTTGGCGGTGCTCAAGGTGGGCAGCAACAGCAAACCAGGCGGCGGAATGGCCCCGCCCGTGGGGAAGATCTCCGGCTCGATCTCAAACTAGATTTCCATGAAGCAATCTTCGGTGGCGAAAAAGAAATTCGGATTCCTCATCTCGAAGCTTGTAACGCCTGCAACAGTACTGGAGCTAAACCAGGATCTCAGCCCCAAACCTGTGGCACCTGTGGCGGTGCTGGTCAAGTCCGCCGCAATACCCGCACGCCCTTTGGCAACTTCACCCAAGTATCTGTCTGCCCCACCTGTAATGGTGAAGGTCAAGTAATCTCTGACAAATGTGAAGTCTGCAACGGAGCTGGACGCAAGCAAGAAACTAAGAAACTCAAAATTCAGATTCCAGGTGGAGTCGATAATGGCACCAAACTCCGCATCGGCAAAGAAGGCGATGCTGGCTTGCGTGGAGGACCAGCAGGTGATTTATTCGTCTACTTACATGTAGAGGAAGATGCTGAATTCCGCCGAGAGGGGATCAATATTCTCTCTCAAGTCAAGATTAGCTATCTTCAAGCAATTCTCGGCAGCCACATCCAAATTAACACCGTCGATGGCCCAACTGAGCTAAATATTCCCGCAGGAATCCAGCCCAATACTGTCCTCAAACTCGAACAAAAAGGCGTACCCCGTCTGGGCAACGCCGTCAGTCGTGGAGATCATTTGCTCACCCTCCAAATCGATATCCCTGGCAAAGTCAGCTCAGAAGAACGAGATCTGCTCGAAAAACTCGCCAAAATCAGCGGTGATAAAGTTGGTAAAGGTGGGATTGGCAGTATTTTTGGAAATGTCTTTAAGTAGTGGTTTAGCGAAAAGTGCGGTCTTGGGGTTTCCCCAAGTAGAGCACCTTTTCAAGACAGTGGTTTAGCGGTTTAGTGGTTTAGCAATAGCTAATACACTCCTCACACTTCTCCACACTTCTCACACTCCTCACACTTCTCACACTCCCCACACTCGATGAAACTAGACCTCCGTGGCACTCCCTGTCCGATTAATTTTGTGCGGACGAAGATGAAACTCGAACAGATGGCAGCAGGTGAGCTGCTGGAAGTCTGGCTCGATCCTGGTGAACCGATCGAACAAGTACCCGATAGCCTTAAAATGGCAGGATACTCGATCGAGCAAATCACCGACAATCAAGATTTCTTCATCCTCCAAGTTCGTAATTCAGTAGCCTAGAAAAGCTGAGATCTAGGTGGTGGGTACTGCCCACCCTACGCACTATCCTATTGGGCACTATCCACTATCCACTATCCACTATTCACTAATTCATGAAATTTGTCTGTACTCAGCACGATCTAAATATCAACCTAGCGTTAGTCAGTCGCGCTGTGTCAACCCGCCCAACTCATCCAGTCCTGGCCAATATTAAGCTAGAAGCCACCTCAAATCCTGATTTGATTCGGCTGACGGGATTTGATTTGAGCTTGGGGATTCAGACAAGCTTGATGGCACAGGTGGATGAAGAGGGGATCCTCACACTTCCGGCAAAATTGCTCAGTGACATTGTTGCTAAATTGCCCACCGGAGACATTACCTTCGATGATGAAGCCGGAGAGAATTTAGTCACAATTACATCAGCTTCTGGTCGTTATCAGGTGCGGGGACTCAGTGCCGAAGAGTTTCCCGAACTACCCTCGATTGAAGAGGGGGAAACAAATCAACTCTCAGCAACTGCATTCATCGACGGTTTGAAGGGTTCGCTAGTAGCCTGTAGTCAGGATGAGAGCAAGCAGGTATTGACCGGAGTATATCTCAAGGTTGAGCCAGAACGCTTGGAATTTGCCGCCACAGATGGGCATCGATTAGGAATTGTCGAAGTCTATCCCAATGAGAGTGAGACAGGTGAGATCGATGCAGAGGCGCAAGCTGGTGCAAATAAAGGATCGTTTGAAGTGACTGTTCCTGCCAAGGCATTGCGAGAACTAGAGAAAATGCTCATTTCGACTCCGCTCAATGCTGGCGGTTCTGGACAAGAAGGCGATAAATTAGGCTTGCAATTAGAGCAGGGACAAGTAGTATTCGGTTGGGGCGAACGGAAGCTAACAACTCGAACATTAGAAGGAAAATACCCCGATTATCGGTTACTAATTCCCAAACAATTTCAACGTCAAATTACACTCGATCGCAAGCAACTACTGACAGCATTAGAACGAATTGCCGTGCTATCAGATCAGACCAATTTAGTCAAGTTTAGCATCGATAATGACAAGCAATCGATCGATCTTTCCGTCGATAGTCAAGATCGCGGCAGCGGCAGAGAATCCCTGTCAGCACAGATTTCTGGAGATAGTTTAGATATTGCATTCAATATTAAGTACCTGATGGATGGCTTAAAAACTTTGCTAACCCAAGAGATCACCATCAGTCTCAACGGCCCACTCGAACCCGTAATTTTGACACCTTTAGGTGGCGTAAAAATGACTTATCTTGTGATGCCAGTTCAATTAAGAAATTAGATTGATCTGCTAGAAAATACTTAGGTTCTAGATGGTGGGCAATGCCTAGCATGTTCATTCTACGGCAAAAAGGGTCAATTGTGTTCATGCAGAAAGTATGCTAAAAAGAGAGAGCCATCAAAGCCACTCTGGGTAAGCATAATGGAAGGATTTAAAAGTGCAGATAGCAGGTTA
>JANNDL010000231.1:0-7276 GCA_031387665.1 Chamaesiphon sp. OTE_75_metabat_95
AACGCATAATCATGGTAGAAGCAAGCAAAAAAGCAGTTTACTGGGGTACAGGTCGTCGGAAAGCCGCGATCGCCCGCGTCCGTCTCGTGCCTGGCACTGGTAAACTAGTAGTCAACGGCAGAACTGGCGAAGACTACTTCAACTGTCAAAGTGGCTATATCTCCGCAGCGAGATCGCCATTAGAAACACTAGGTCTTGAAGGTGAATACGATATCCTCGTTAACGCCCACGGTGGTGGTCTAACTGGACAATCCGATGCAGTTAAACTAGGAGTAGCTCGTGCGCTGTGCGAACTCGATCCTAACAACCGCAAGCCGCTCAAGGTTGAAGGCTACCTCACTCGCGACCCACGTTGTGTAGAACGGAAGAAGTACGGTCTGCACAAAGCCCGCAAAGCTCCTCAGTACTCGAAACGTTAAGATGTTGGTTGGTGGGATTATGGTATGGCTTGACCCACCCCTGCCCCTCCGTTGGCGAAGCCTCGGCCTCAGCCGAGGAGGGGATTTAAACTCATTAAATAGCTAAAATCAAAGTCATGGCAAAAGCTGATATTCATCCTACGTGGTACCCAGAAGCCAAAGTTTATTGCAACGGTGAAGTTGTGATGACTGTTGGTTCGACTCAACCAGAACTACGTGTAGACGTATGGTCTGGCAATCATCCCTTTTATACAGGGACTCAAAAGCTAATTGATACTGAAGGTCGAGTCGATCGATTCCTCAAGAAATACGGGATGTTGGACACTACAGCACCTGCGGAAACTCCTGCTGCTGAATAGCAAATTTAATCTAAGAAACCTAGAGATGCGATTTATTTAATTTCGTGTCTCTAGGTTTTTCAATATTTATAAAAACTATCGGAATCTCTATGTTCCGATCTCTGCGTCCTCTGCGTCCTCTGCGTCTCTGCGGCTGAATAAATCATTACAAAATGATTGAATTCAAGTAATTAAAGATCTTTTTTAACCGCAGAGACGCAGAGGACGCAGAGAAATATTTAAACACCTATTTACTATCCACGAAAAGATTATGGCAGAATCCTACTTACTAGATAAATTAAGATCCGTCGAACAGACATTTCATGAACTTACCCGCAAACTCGGCGATCCAGATATCGCTAGAGATGCCAGTGAAATGCAACGGATTGGTAAAGCCCGCGCTGCTCTCGAAACCGTTGTCGAAACATTCGATAAATGGAAACAAACCCAAGAAGATCTAATTGGAGCTAGAGAGATAGTCAGGGAATCGGGTAACGATCTCGAACTCCAAGCAATGGCAACCTTGGAAGCTGAAGAACTAGAAGTTCAAAGCGAAGAATTGGAAAGCAAACTAAAAGTTCTACTACTACCAAAAGATCCTAACGATGATAAAAATATCATGTTAGAAATCCGCGCAGGTACTGGTGGTGATGAAGCTGGAATTTGGGCTGGTGACTTGGTGCGGATGTATTCTCGCTACGCCGAAACCCAAAAGTGGAAAGTGAAGCTCGTCAGTGAATCTTTGGCGGAAATGGGTGGCTTTAAGGAAGCCGTTCTGGAAATTCAGGGTGAGCTAGTATATAGCCAACTCAAATTTGAAGCTGGTGTTCATCGGGTGCAGCGGGTACCCCTGACTGAATCGGGGGGACGAGTGCATACATCCACCGCGACTGTGGCGATTATGCCGGAAGTTGATGAAGTCGAGATCTTCATCGATCCTAAGGATATCGAAATGAGTACCGCTCGATCGGGTGGTGCAGGTGGACAAAACGTCAACAAAGTAGAAACCGCTGCCGATCTATTCCACAAACCTACGGGGATTCGGATCTTCTGTACCGAGGAACGTTCCCAGCGTCAGAACAAAGAACGCGCCATGCAAATCTTGCGGGCGAAATTGTACGATATCAAACTGCGAGAACAACAGGAAGAAGTAACTTCGATGCGTCGCTCTCAAGTTGGGACTGGATCTCGATCGGAAAAAATCCGCACCTACAACTATAAAGACAACCGCGCCACCGATCACCGACTAGGGCATAATTTTGGCCTGGAGAAGGTGCTCTCTGGCGATCTGGAAGAGGTAATCCAAAGTTGTATCTCCCAGGATCAACAGGAGCGTTTAGCCGAGCTAGCGGCTTCTACAGGTAGCTAGTAGATCAAAATCCGGCAATTGCCTCATAGAGATCGGGAAGATCATTCTCGATCAAAATTAGATCCTTTGCCTGACGATGTTCGGGACTATTCAGATAGGCTAGAGCCAGGTCGCGATCGGGAAATTCCATCAACTTTTCGGGGGCGAGTCCACCTTCGAGTAATCCAGCCTTGAGAGCGTCTTTATTCGTATCTCCGACTATTATGGCTAGATCGCAGATTGAGGCAGCTTTGAGAGCGACCTGACGGTTCTCGGCTGCTTGAATTTCACCTAGCTCTACCATGCCTGGAGTCATCAAAATTTTGCGACCACCTTCAAGGACTTCTAAGACTTCTAGGGCTGAAGCAAAGCCGATCGGGTTGGAGTTGTAAGAGTCATCGAGGATGAAGCCATCACCATTTTTTCGTAGATTGAGGCGGCTATTGGCTGGCTCGATGTTGTGGATGGCGGCGATCACGTAGTCAGGATTCTTGTTGAGAGCGCAAGCCATCGTAAAGGAACCAACGAGGTTTGATAGCATCGGTGCGCCCAGCAGCTTGGTGAAGCCAGGATATTCTTGACCTTGCCAGTGAATCACAAATGTCGTGCCATCGATGCTGGCATTGATATCCGACATCCAGCAGTCAAGATGACCGATTTCCGGTTCCAATCCGTAGAGGAGCGTCGTGGCTTTGGGATGATCGATCGCCATTTGTCGCGCACCTGGATTGTCACCATTGCAGACCAATAGTCCATCAGCGGGAATCGATTGGGCGAGTTCACATTTAGCTGTGTAGATATTTTCGACTCCACCAAAGCGTTCGAGGTGCATTACACCCACTGCGGTAACTAGACCAGCGTTTGGAGGGGTAAAGCGACATAATTTGGCGATCGAACCAATTTGATAGGCACCCATTTCGATGATGGCGATTTCCTGCTGGGGTTTGAACTGTTCCCGAATCTGGCGGGTGATGCCCATTTCGGTATTGATACTACCTGGAGTCCAGAAGGTGGGTTCGATCGCCTCTAAAATGTTGCCCAGAATAGATTTAGTACTAGTCTTACCGTAGCTGCCCGTGATGCCGATCGTATATGGCTTATAGTCAGCTAAAATGTCCTTGGCTTCTTGGAGAAATGCCTGTTGTTTCTTAAATTCATTTGGCCATAGGATCGAATTGGCGATCGCAATCCAGATTGGCGCAGATTGAATCAATGCTAAGGCAATCAGCCAGTAGATATAGATGTGATCACTCGCGCCTAATGCGTACCCAGCGGAGATAATCAGGGTTGTCGCGATCGCATATAATCCCAAGGCGAGATTGTAAATTGCCGTCGCTCGATCGGTCATTTTCAGCTTAATCTTACCGACTTTGCGTGGATCTTCTTCCGAAAATCCCAGCCACACTAATCCGACTGAACCAACAGCACAAATCGCCAAGCACAGCACCATATCACCACCAGTGGCAAATCCACTGGTGGCGGCGGCAACCACAGCCACCAAGCTACCCTTGGTATCGAATGCGCGTTGCTGTAGGAACCAATCCTTGAACCGCGTGCTGTTGTATTCCTCCTGCTGGAAATAGCGCAGATAGCGCAGTCCCCGCCGACTGAAAAAGATAATCGTTGCAGCCGAAATGAGTGTAAGGCAGATGATAGTAAGCATTCTTTGATTTCTCTAGGGTTTAAAATCCCCTCCCAGGAGGGGTGCCCGCAGGGTGGGGTGGGTCAGATCTCCGCTCAATTTCAAGCTCCTACGCTGGCCAATTTTGTCAGGAACTTATCCACATAATAAGAGCAAAGATGAGATCCCTCAGCCTGAAACATAAAGTGATCGCGATTGGGAATCGTGATTAGTTCTGAATTAGCCAACAAACTGTGATAGCGGTGCCCCATTTCTACAGGTGTCTCAGTATCAGCTTCACCCCACAGTAGCAGCGCGGGTAAGGAAATTTTCCGAGCTAGTTCGGTCAAGTCTTCACTCACCGTTTTAACTAAAGTACCTTGAAGTACTCCAGCATTGAGATAGTCGCGAGAACCGTATTTTTGACTATGCCAAGTCAGCAGTTCGTTCCGATTGATTGGGGAAAGTTTAAAAGCATTCCGCATGTTCCGCACCCATTGACGACGGAGAGACTGTTTGAGTGTGCTAGTTCGTTGCAAACCGCCAGCATTGATCAGCGTGATCGATCGAACTTTCCCTGGATACTGATATGCAAGCCGGATCGAGACTCTACCGCCAAAAGAATGTCCCAACATGTCTGCCGATTCCAGCCCTTTTTCCTCTAGATACTGATAAATTCGATCGGCATATTGAGCCGTATCCCAATCTCCCGGCGGCGGTGGCGACTTACCAAAGCCAGGTAGATCGATAATATGCACCTGACTTCGAGTTGCCAGCAATTCTGCCATTGGTTGCAGGGACTGGAGATTTTGCCCCCAGCCGTGGAGCATGACGAGGGGATGCCCACGATCTCCCAGTTGGACGGTATTTAATTGCACTTGAGTCATTACTCGCACTCTTCCCTGTATATCAGCTTAAATTATCATCGATCGGTACCGATATAAAGTCAAAATCTTGCCAAGATGACAGATTGCGCTGGGATGTTGGGCATATTAGAGAGAGCAGCTTCACACTACATGGCTGAACTCACGTTAGAGCGAGGAGTCAGCTAGCCAGTTATTTTAGTTTGGAGTATGTATGCTAATTTTGCAGGCGCGAAAAATCTCAAAACGTTAACTACGCCCAAGACTCGCCGTCACAATTCACTGGTAATTACGATAGAGACTATGTTTGCAGTTGGAAAAAAAATCGGTAGTGGGATTGAACAAGTAGTCTACGAGCATTTTCAGCGTCTAATTAAAACTGAGACACCAGAGCAATTGCTCGAAAGATTTCGGAGCCTATTTATTGAGGGAGCTAGCTATGAGGATAGCCGAGTTTGGGCAACGATCGAGACATTAGCTTTTGAAAATACTGCTGAACAGAATTTTCCCCTAATTATTAACCGCTGCTGCCATATTTTAATCCATCACTGGCAATTGCAGCCATCTGGAAATATTTCAATTGATCGATTAATTGCCATCCTCGCCAATCCCGATCCAGTTCCAGGTAAATACTCCAAGATTACGCGGCGACTGCGGCAACTATTAAAAATATACTTGAGCAGTGATGACTATCAGATCCTCAACCGATTGAATATTGTGCTTACTGGGCAGATCTTAAATCGAGATGCGATCGAATCAGAACCACTTGGTAAACTAGTTACTCGCTATCCTTACCTTTATGAACACTATTTAGTCTCAGTAGAACGTAACCTGGAAAATATTCAAACGATCGAGCGAGTTCAGCAGAGTTTACGAGATTGGCAAGAAGCTGAGTTATCACAGTACTTCACTTATCAGGTGAGAAAATCACGGATCAAGGCTCAAGTTGGTCGCGAAGCTGCGAATAATTTACCCCGAATCGCTAATCCTACTTTGCTACCCAGCAGAGACTTAGGCATAGCGTTCATTAAATTTGCAGGTAAAGCTGATGGTGTGGCTAGCTACCAAGACTTATCTCATCGTTTTGTGGCAAAACTGCAAACAAAACCAACCATTAAAGTATTTAAACGAGATTTATATAAATATCTAATTAATGGAATCGACAGTGTTTATGGAAATCGGGGTTTTAACGATCGGTTAGGTAAGACCATTGATACGATTCAAGTTGATCGTGATTCTCAGCAACTCGATGATATTACTCTACTCAGAATTTGTACCCATCTGCTCAATTATTTAGTACTCGAAAGCTCTATCAAAGCACAGCATTTTGTGTTAATGGATCTGATTAATAATCTCGGTGCAGCCGCAACCACTGGCTTGTTACTCAAGATTGTTTTAATTTGTCCTAAAACTAAACCCTTGTTAGAAAGTAGATTATCGATTCTATTCCATCACTATGAGTCCTCTCGTTGTAAGGAAGTAGCTTGGTTAGTAAAATCGCTAGAACATTGGAATGTCGCTGAATCAATCCATTTTGGCAAGCTAGATGCATCATCACTGATTCTATTACAATCGATCGGTGAGTAAGCAATCCAATTTGCTTATGCCCGATCTAGAAATACAAATATTAAACATTACTCGCGGATCTAGATACTCAATTTACCATTGGAAAGTGATTGAGCGGCAAAAGAGCTAACAAAAAATCATCTGGATGCAACACCGAAAGATTATAATCTTGATAAGATTCGATCAGAAAGTCTTTGAGATTGTATGTAACTAGATAATCTACGTCAGCAACAATAGCAGCAGCCAACACATGGCGATCTTTAGGATCGTTGGATGGACTCGATTAAATTTAAAGGTGCATCGATAAAGCTTTGAGGGAATGCCTTTCTGACTTGTTGTTGAAAGTAGTCTTCTCTTTCTGGAGTAAATAACTGTCTCTTAATGCGGTTGCGGCTGACTTCATCTAAAATCTCCTCAGAAAGGTAAAGTTGAAAAACTCCTTGAAATGCAGCGGTGAATAAAGTATCTTTAATTGGCATTCCAAAGATAGTGCAGGCATCGAGCAAAGCTTTTTTGGTCATTCATCTATACTCGCCATCACCGATCGAATATAGTTATCTTCATATCCCCCTTCCTGTTCTGTCATTGCAATAATTTCTCGCAGACTTTCAGCACGGATTTTATCTTGAGACTGTAGAGATTCACCCGATAAGTTGCGCTCTTGGCTGACTACCGAAATTGACTCTCCAGCTAAGATTGCTCTAACTATTATTTGCAGTCTGCGATTGACTTCGGAGGGCGATCGATCGAGGTATTCTAATAGCCGCGATAGCTCGACGCGATCGCTTTCATTCTGTGGTGGATGGATAGAGATAGTATGGGAAATGTTGGTCATATCAGATCTAAAGCTTGTTTAGTCCTCTTTGTAGTCCCATTATACCAATACGGGTTAATTGATCGTCCGGTAAGAGCCAGTCGAAGTGACTATATTTGCCGCCATACCAGCCAAATGCGATCGCCTAGCGGCGCGCTTCGCGATCGATTTTCCCATAGTCTTTAGTTGAATCTCATCGAAAAATGATGTTTAGTGAAGCATTCATAATTATCCCTCAACTTTTATACCAACTCCCGCATGTAAATCCCCTCCTCGGAGGGGTGCCCGAAGGGCGGGGTGGGTTAGA
>JANNDL010000022.1:0-12552 GCA_031387665.1 Chamaesiphon sp. OTE_75_metabat_95
TGGTTGAGCGGAGTCGAAACCAAAACCCAGGGTATATTTATTCCTGGGAATCACCTTACTAGTCGCCCAAGAACGTTAAAATTGGTTGGATAATTCGATCGAGCCAAGCTGATTGAATTAACTCAGCGAACATCAGATCGATGCCGCCCACTTGTTGGCTATACAGATCTAGCACATCTACTTTATAACCCGAACCTTGACCCCATCGATCGATCGTCTGTTGCCAGAATGTAGATTCATTATAATCTTGTGGTGCTAGCAATCGATCGCTTAAGATGGTTTCGATTTCTACACCGAGCTTAATCGCCAATTCTTCGTAGTTCTCATCAATTTGACTGCGTAGTCTCTGCATTACCGGAGAAAGTGTCGAACCATGACTAATTTCAGTTTCAACGAAATCAACAATTTTCAGAATTTCAGTTTTAAATTTTTGAGTACTTTGACGGATTAAGTTTTCAGCTAGGTATCGTCCATTGAAATAGATATCAATATCTCTCAATTCATATTGTCCATAGCGATTATTGGTTGCTCTGAGCACACAATGATGTGTCGGCAGCATCTCTATATAGTCTGTTGAGAAACTATTATTTCCTAAATTCAAACTACTAAATTCACTAATTTTTTGTTTGGCAACGATGATGATGTCATCCTCATTTGGCGTGAAATGACCACCAGACTTAATCTGATCGACCTGTTGAGCTAGAAGTTGAATCTCTGTTTCCAACTGCTGTTCTCGATCGAATATAACTCGATCGATTTCGCTAAATACCCGTTGACGATCTAAATCGATATCTACTGATTCATCAGATCGATCTAGACTCCCATCACCTAAATATCCCTGAAGAGCATCATAGAACAAGATATTATTGAACGGGAAATTAATATTCTCATTGGCAAACACATTATCAATATTGGCTTTTCTGAGTGCTATTCCTCGATCGAGATCTTCTACCGCTTGTCCATCTGCACCGATGACTTTTTCTGGCTCACCTTTGCGGGGCATGACTAGCAGGGCGACTTTTGTATTGATATCTTTCGCGGTTGGTGATAAATACTTACCAATAATCTGAATCACATTTGCGGGTGCAGCGGCAAATCTTTCAGTAAAAATACAAATCGAGTTCTCAGTCTCCCGAATATAGTACGCTAAATCTCTACGATCTTTAGTCGCCAAGTCCAATCCTCTCGTATCAATAATATTCCCAATCCGAGGACGATTAAAATTCAGTACTTTATCAGACAAATTTAGATAGATTCGTTTGGGAATAGAAAAATCAGCCAACTTAGCAACATTCAGTGATTGAAACACCTGACTGAGCCACGCTCTTTGATCTAGTTCATTAGCTGCTGGATAGATTTCGGTTTTCGTTCTTGCCGACAGTTGCCCCCGCTTAATTAATTCTTGCTTGAAGATATCATACTGATCGATCGTAAAACCCATCGCAAATTCCAAAGCACCGTCTTTCATTTTGCCATTAACAATCGTCTCTGGTAAATCGACAATATTCCGAATCGCCCGTAACAACTCATCTGGCGGTATTTCAACCCATTCTTTTACGGTTGTCGGATGTGACTTCTGCCAAATCCATAGACCAAATTCTTCGATCAATTGTTGAAGTTCAGTAGATTCGTAAGGATCTATTTCTACATAGGTGTGTTTTGCTGGACGAATTACGACCTCACAAATTGTGCTTTTACCAGATCCAGTTGCAAGTAGCTCTTTGAACTTTTTAATCGTGACTTTTCGATCGCCCCGCGTTTTCGTTACTTCAATTTCTTGGATGAGATTAAATAGATGACAAATCGCCGTCGTTTTGCCAGCCCCCACTTGACCGATAAATACGAGATTGTAACGTTGAATATTAATAATCTTCCGAATTTTTTGCAATCGATCGGTGATATTCTGTAATGCTTGGATGGAAACTAGTGAGCTAAGACTCTGGAAATCCTTCCTACTGCCAATCTCACTAATTATTTCTGCCTGAAGTTTGTCAATAGTAGTATTGATTGGTTGTGCCGCAATAAGTCGCATTTACTCACCTAGTGGAGGATAATCTAATTGCTAGTATTATGCCCAAATCTATGAGCACATCCGCTATCTCCACTGAATCCACAAATTGGTCGCAGCTCCTCCAACAATTGCTCGACAAGCAGTCCCTGAGTCAATTACAAGCCACTGCACTGATGCAGGGCTGGTTAAAAGGAGAGATTCCTCCTGTTCTTTCTGGCGCAATTTTAGTCGCACTGGAAGCAAAAAAAATCACTGCGCCTGAGTTAGCTGGGATGGCGCAATTATTACAGGCTCCAATGATTCATCATCCTGTGCCAGTGATTGATACCTGCGGCACAGGTGGCGATGGTGCCTCAACATTTAATATCTCCACCGCAGCCGCATTTGTCGCCGCAGCAGCAGGGGTAAAAGTGGCAAAACATGGCAGCAGGTCGGCATCGAGTCCCGTCGGCTCTGCGGACGTGTTAGAGGCTCTGGGAGTGAAGTTGACGGCTCCACCGGAGCGAGTTAAAGCAGCTCTGGACGAAGTGGGCATCACGTTTCTATTTGCACCAGGTTGGCATCCGGCGATGAAGGCGGTGGCACCGCTGCGGCAAGAACTAAAAGTGCGGACAGTATTCAATCTCCTCGGTCCACTGATCAATCCCCTGCGCCCCACGGGACAGGTGATTGGCAGCGGCTCACCGCATTTATTGGAGACTATTGCCACCGCCGCAGGTCTTTTGGGAACTCAGCAGGCGATCGTTGTCCACGGGCGAGAACGGTTAGATGAAGCGGGTTTGGGCGATTTGACTGACATAGCAATTTTGACCAATGGGCAAGTCCAGCTTACCAGTATCGATCCGATCGAACTCGGACTCACACCCGCTCCAATTACCGCCCTCAGAGGTGGTGGTGTGGATGAAAATGCCGCGATTCTGACCGCTATTTTGCAGGGTAAGGGCAGTTCGATTCAGCAAGATGTGGTGGCACTGAATACTAGTTTAGCATTGCAGGTGGCCGGAATCGTCCCAGTAGGGGCACATCGGGAAGGGATTGCGATCGCTCAAACCGTGATGAATAGCGGTGTTGCTTGGGATAAGCTAATAGCGTTGGTAGCATTTTTAGATAGTTGAAACATCAACAGCATCAACAATATCCAATACTAAAGAAATTCTGTTACATTTCAAAATGTTCAGAACACGATCGACTTATAGTTTAAGATCGATAATCGTGGCTTACTAGAGACGTTTAACGTCAGAAAAATCAGATTAACCCTCATCACAAAAGTGGCAACATCTTAATCTCTAGAGCCAACGCCCAATACCTCAAAACAAAGACCTAATCACTTAATATTCAGGAACTTATCAGCGGTCAAATACTTCAAAGAGACTGTAACTCACACCAACAAGTCTGCTGAATTGACTTCGCCCCCAGTCATATGACAACTCCCCATACTCCAAACACTTTTCGCCGATTGTCTCGCCCGCTATTACTAGGTATCCTGACCAGTGTTTCTGGTATCTTAATTGGGGTGGTACCAGATTTTACTGCGTCACATCCCAGCCTGCTCTTTAGCAGTGCCGCGCGAGCGGATGAATTTAGTGATGCAGATCTTCGTAATTATGCCACCGCACTAATGGAGATCGAACCAATTCGTCAGTCAGCTCTGGCACAAGTTAGAGCGAGTGCTGGTGGTACACTCCCCAATCTCGTTTGTAACCAACCAAGTACAATGGAAGGATTGAATACTGAAGCAAAATCTCTATTTATTAATTACTGTAATAGATGTGAGACTATTGCCTCTAGTCGCGGCTTGAGCATCGACAGATTCAATCAAATTACGCAATCCGTCCGCTCCAATTCTCAGCTTCAAAATCGGGTACGCAGTTTCATGAACTAGTGAATAATGACATTGTTATGTTCGGCTCCCATTGGCTGTGCCAAATTGCGCCGATCTAGGTAAAAATATATTATCGACGATCGTTTAGTGCCGCTCAGTCCAACATGTCTAATGACTCGCCAGCTCCAACAGCAATCGTAATTACTCACAGGTTGCATCACCACCACCATCATTCAGCTTCACCACTAGTTCTGTCTCTCACCGCCGACGAACGCACCCGCAGTCGTCATCATTTCGTCACTGATGATGGAACTCCTATTTATCTGCAACTACCACGAGGCACCGCTCTTCAAGAAGAGGATCTGCTATCATCAACTGCGGGCGATATTCTCGTCAAGATTGCTGCGAAACCGGAACCAGTCTTGACTGTTACCAGCGACGACTCAATTAATTTACTGCGTGCGGCTTATCACTTAGGCAATCGTCACGTTAGCCTCGAAATTACACCTACATATCTGCGGCTGGCTCCCGATCCTGTATTGAGCGGAATGCTGACGCAATTGGGTTTGCAGATAGTTGAGCAAGTTGCTCCATTTTGCCCTCAAGGTGGTGCTTATAGCCATCATTAAATTAATTGAGAATTGAGAATTGAGAATTGAGAATTAGGGTGGGGTAAAAATAATAGACAATCAGCGACTATTAAGACTATTACAACTAGCTAGTCCACTGCTACCTGTGGGTGGATATAGCTATTCTGAGGGGTTGGAGAGTCTGATCTCGCAGGGGATTATTCAGGATCGAGTGACGCTCAAATCCTGGATTCAGCGAGAATTGCAGGTTGGGGCGATTCGGGTGGAGACAGCCATCATGGATCGTGCTTATTTGGCAGGACTTGAGCTAAATATTGAACGATTGCAATACTGGAATCAATGGCTCTCAGCGGCACGGGAGACTGAGGAATTGCGCCTCCAAAGCTGGCAAATGGGCGGTTCCTTGACGAAGCTAGCGATCGAATTGACCCCAGAAATTCAGCATATAATGAGTACGATCGATCCACCTTGCAATTATGCGATCGCTTTTGGCATCATCGCACAATATTGGCAGGTAGATAGGTTTACCGCAATCTCAGCTTATCTACACAGTTGGGTGACAAATTATCTCGGCGCGGGTGTCAAGCTAGTTCCACTCGGACAAACCGCTGGACAACAGATCCTCTGGGAGTTGCAGGCAGAAATTGATGCCTTGGCTCAAACTATTCCTGATCTTGCTGATGACGATCTCTCTGCCTGTAGCTGGGGACTGTCTCTAGCCAGTATGCAGCATGAAACCCTCTACAGTCGGCTGTTCAGGAGCTAAAGCTTGAAATAAAATCCTCAATTTAGCCAATATCCAAAAATTTGTTGATATTTATTCTCAACATGTGTTGACATTAGTTCTCAATACATTTATAGTAATGTATATCACTCAAGTTCATTGATCGCAGCCGCCAGTCATCTACAGGCATGTAGTAAGAAATCGTAGATGACTGGATAGTAGAACTTTATAAGTTTATTTACGTGTGCTAGTCATTGGTTTGGTGTTCTCCTCTCTAAAAATTAAGGATCGGCAGGTCGGACTGGTTAACTTATGTTGACCGTCCGACTTTTTTTGCAAATTTTTAAGCTGTCTAACATATGGATTGGCTAATGACAACTTATTAAGAATCTTTACGATTAAATTTATGCACATCTTGTACCAGTTTGAACGTACTGGTGCAAGATGTGAGTAGATTTATTTGCCAAGAATGATTAACAACCATTGCACCAGGCAGGTCAATCGGCCAATAATAGTAGGTAAGTTCAGATCCTACAGCCTAAACCCTAAATTATGAGCGTTCAAATCATCTTACCAATTCTGACCATCCCTTTTGTAATTGGCGTGCTGTTTTTTGGCACCCGTAATGGTTTTTATGATTCAGACAAGTATCATGGTAATGGTTCTGCTCACTAATAAGTGACGATTGAATCTAACCTGGATTTAGCCCTTGTCTACCTTGCCCCAAGCCAGTAATGAGGATCTAGTTTGCCTTCCCTATGGCGTTGGTCATGGTGATGAGGGAGTGTGTTTGCTGCTAAAAATGGGACCATATCGGGTCTTACTCGACTGTGGTTTGGGGGATATATCGCCCTTAGTTACTGAAAATGGTCAGCCTGTTTGCGATTTGGTAATCTGTAGTCATGCCCATGCCGATCGATCTAAAGGTTTATTATATCTCCATCGGGTTTTCCCCCAACTACCGATTTATAGTAGCGAAGTTACCAGCCTCTTATTGCCATTGAATTGGTTGGATGACACCGAAGGCGTGCCCCAATTTAGTCAAGCGTTACCGTGGCGAAGATCGATCGAGTTTCAAGATGGTTTAACTGCCGAACTGTTTCCGGCGGGGCATTTACCTGGCGCGGCAGCAGTATTATTAACCTACACCGGATTTTATCAGTCCTATAGCGTCTTCTATACGGGCGACTTTTTCCTGTCCAATTCGCGCTTAGTCGAAGGCTTAAATCTAGAATCGATTCGGCATCTCAATCCCGATGTGTTGATTATCGAAGGTAGCTATGGCACCTCCCGTCATCCCCATCGCCGTAAACAAGAGAATACCCTGATGGCACGGATCGATCGAGCGATTCTGCAACAGCATTCAATTATATTACCAGTTAGTACGATCGGCATCGCCCAGGAATTACTCATTCTGCTGCGGAGTCATCATCTGTTCACAGGGCGAGATATTGACATCTGGGTAGACGGCACCATTGCCGCAGGTTGCGATGCTTATTTAGAGCTACTGCCGCATTTTCCCCCCGCAGTCCAGAATTTTGCCCGTCATCAGCCCCTATTTTGGGATGAAAAAGTTCGCCCCCATGTGCGGCAGCTTACCCCAGAACTGCTGCCCAGCATTCATCAGCGTCAGTGTATCATCATTACCGATACGACTGCTAATCTCCAGACTTATACCGAAGGACATCCATTTCCCTGGCTGGTATTATTTCCCGCTCAACCAGATGGCATCACCGTACTCCCAGCCACCACCGCCACAATTGCCGTCGAAACCTACCTCCTGAGCGAACACTCCGATGGAGCTGGTACCGCCCAACTCATCCACAACATTCGCCCCAAACATGTCGTGTTTATTCACGGCTCTGCACCTTACCTCGCCGATCTCACCGGACTAGAAGAACTCCAAAACCGCTATCATCTCCATTCTCCCGCTGCTGGCACCCTTGTCTCCCTGCCCATCGGAGATACCTTTATCCAACCAGCCCCGCCAGCAGATCCCAATTATGCTGGAGAACTGGCTGAATTCGATCGAGAAATCAATATTACCTTACCAAATTCGATCGCCAGTGACCCACGCTGGCACAATTTCGGGGATACTGGACTAGTAGAAGCACGCTGGCAAGGAGAAGAAATCGTCATCAGAGGTATCTCTCAACGGGAAATACTCGATCGACAACAAGAACTAAATCTAGCTCCAGACATCAACTGTTGCGGCAACTGTCGCTATCAACGCGCCTCTCGCTGTGGTAATGTTCGATCGCCCCTAAGTGGGTTTAAGGTTACGCCTGACGGCTTTTGTCCAGAATTTGAGGTGAACTAAAATATAGAAATATTTGAGGGGATGCGGAGATCTAACCCACCCCGCCCTGATGGGCACCCCAGAATAAAAACGTCGCTCCGTTCGCGTAGCGTCTGCCTGTGCCTATGGCAGGCTATCGCCAACGCAGAGGAGGGGATTCACCTCAAACGCCTCTTGGAAATAGCTTTAATTCCCATCACTAGGATGACTGGGCTGGAAAATCCCCTCCCAGGAGGGGTGCCCGTAGGGCGGGGTGGGTAGATCTCCGCCGAAGTCAGTTTAACCCCACCATTCACCACCCACCATCCACACTTCGACTACGCTCAGTGCGAGCCATCCACCACTTCATGACCGACCAACCCCTAATTATTGCAGGCAAAACCTTTAACTCCCGACTGATGACGGGTACAGGCAAATATCGCAGCATCGCCGAAATGCAACAAAGTATCATCGCCAGTGGCTGTGAAATTGTCACCGTCGCCGTGCGAAGAGTTCAAACCAAAGCGGCTGGACATGAAGGCTTGGCAGAAGCGATCGATTGGACTAAGATCTGGATGCTGCCGAATACTGCTGGCTGTGAAACCGCTGAAGATGCGGTGCGGGTAGCCAGATTGGGACGGGAAATGGCAAAATTGTTGGGACAAGAAGATAATAACTTCATCAAACTCGAAGTAATTCCCGCAGGTAAATATCTGCTGCCAGATCCGATCGGAACCCTCCAGGCAGCCGAACAGCTAGTCAAAGAGGGCTTTGCTGTACTCCCCTACATAAATGCCGATCCACTCCTTGCCAAGCGGCTAGAAGAAGCGGGCTGTGCCACAGTGATGCCCTTGGGTTCTCCCATTGGTTCTGGTCAAGGCATCCGAAATCTCGCAAATATCCAAATCATCATTGAAAACGCCAAAGTCCCCGTCGTCGTCGATGCGGGCATCGGTAGCCCCAGCGAAGCCGCTCAAGCGATGGAACTCGGTGCCGACGCGCTGTTGATCAACACGGCGATCGCCTGCGCTGAGAATGCCTCCCTGATGGCACAGGCGATGGGTATGGCTACTGTATCAGGACGATTGGGCTATCTCGCAGGCAGAATACCCATCTCGAAAATGGCGACAGCCAGTTCACCTACGACAGGGACAATTAACTCGTAGAATGGTTTATCTATTTGACTAGATTATATATCTACCTTGTACCCCAAAGCCAACTCATCACCACATAAACCTCGAATGCCCCAGTTATACTTTGGAGTTTCATAAATAGTGATTTCAATATCTTGAGGTTGAATCCCCACTTCCCGTTCAATATTAGCAAAGATTAATTTAATTAGCGATTTTCTTGTCTCGATCGAGCGACCCTCAAACATCGATATTTCAATAATTGTGTAGTTTTTACTGCGATCAACCGGATAAATAAACTCTGATTTTTCTAATCCAATCAGCCGATGAAACTTCTTTTCAGGTGAATATACCAATGCCTCGACGATCGCATTGTGAATAGCCGCCGACAACAAATCTGCATGTGCCATCAGTGGTATTTTTAGACCGTATATTTTTACTTGTACCATCTGCTCTTATGAAAAAAACTATTTATTAAACTGTAAATCATTACTGAATCTCTAGCAGAAGTACAACCCCGCATTTCTAACGATCTGCTAAAATTGATGAATGAGGCAATCGCCAATATCAAGAGTAGAATCCCAGCTTTAGAGCGGAGTCTAGAAGAAATCAAACTAGATTGGAGATTGAAATGAGTTTTATCCCTACTATCCCAGATCCAGAAAAAATTAAGCAGACTTTAGCCAGAGCGCATCGAAATTGTCAGGAAATGGAATTGGCAGGTATCCAACTAGAAGAAGTGATTGCCAAACTCGATTCTCATTCTGAGAGGCTCCGCCAACGAGAAATATTAACTCAGCGTAAACAACGTTTAGGAAAAGTACTAGAACAGGAACAAAGTTAACCTGTATCCAAAAAAGAATAGCTACTCATAGATTGCTATTGGTGGCAATTCTAGCGATCTTCGCTTGCAATTTTTCAAACACTACTTCTCCATCTGTTATCTGCCCATTAGCAATTTCTTGGGTACCGACTGCTATCTTTTGACGAAGTTCTTCAATCTTATGTGCTCTGGCTTCTAATAATTTGAACGCTTCAGAAATAACATCCTCAGCAGTCTTGTACTCACCACGATCGATCTGCGATCGAATGAACTGTTCTTGCTCGGATTTTAATTGAATGTTCACACTCTTTACTCCATATCAATTTAGGTATTTATAAAATTAGATCGCTCAAACTCATTCCAGAGATGGCTTGCGCTCAGTCCATACACAATCTTGGAGATAGAGATTAATCAGATTTTGGTAGGGAATTCCTGTTTGTTCAGATAATTTCTGGAAATAGTCCACGATATTTTCTTCCAAATTAATGCTTACCTGTTTTTTTAACTTCTTCAGGTAAGGATTGGGAACAGATTTTGAGAAGTCATATTCATCTCTCATGTCAAATAGCGTTTGATTTTATCTGATATTCAATAATATTTCAATCGAAACTAACCCACCTTCAATCGTGTCTATTTGCAATCGATATCCTCTGAGTAAAGCCATCCCTAATAATGGTTCTGTCTCTGCTGCATCAATCTCGATTTCTCGTAACTGTCCATTCCAAACAATCTCTGCATTGTAGACATCAAATACCGTTTCGCTGCCATCGCCTAATGTAGCTCTATCGCGATAACTCCACTGTAGTTCGAGTTCCATGATGATAGCAATTGGGAGACTCAAGAAGCCTGTGAATCCTGTATCAATTACAGCATCAATAGATTTGAATTTACCACCATTTTTCACAGCGACAGAAATTATTGCCTCAAAATTTTCATTCACATATCCCTGCATCATAGAGCATCTTTCAAGCTCCGCGAGCCAAATCTACGCACTGCACGATAGCCAATCCGTACAACCCAAGGTTGAGCATCTGGAAGCCGCTCGTACAGTTGTCGAGTTGCTATCATCGTATCGTCAGCTAATTCAAATTCTCCGGTTTCAATGTCGATCGCGACAATCCTACCACGATCGATCTCTTCGTCAATTTGTTGGCACACCTGCGATTGATAAATTTCATCCCCACGTTGAGCAAATTCTTCTTTGCTGTAGCGGGGTTGTCGAACTGTCATGGGTTAAACCTCCTAAGTGACTGCATACTATCATTTTACCTTGAAGATCGATCCTCTTGCTCCAGAAGCCACACCACCAAATCAAGCCTTACCAGAAAGATAATAAAACTCTGCTAAAATTAATAAATGATGCGATCGCTAATATTGAGAGTCAAATTCCTGCGTTAGAGCGGAGTCTAGAAGAAATTAAACTAGATTGGAGATTGAAATGAGTTTTATCCCTACTATCCCAGATCCAGAAAAAATCAAACAAACTTTAGCTAGAGCGCATCGAAATTGTCAGGAAATGGAGTTAGCAGGTATTCAAATAGAAGAAGTGATTGCCCAGCTCGATCGAGAGATTTTGACTCAGCGCAAACAACGGCTAGGAAAAGTATTAGGACAGGGACAAAATTAGATTGATCGAACCACCCACCCCATTCATCAAGGACGATCGATCCTCTTGCTCCAGAGGCTACACGAACAAATCAATCCTTACCAGAAAGATCATAAAATCACGTTTGATCGAGTATTTATCATTATTTCCCATAAAAATGAAATGTCGATCGAGTGCATTTGTTTAATGTCAGAAATTTCCCTATTTCACGACTCTAATCCCCTTGCATTGCAGCAGTTAATGAATCATACCATTTGATACTATTCATATCTGTTTCATATGGTACATATGGTACATATGCTGCTCCAATTAATTGCCCATGACTGTCGAGAATTCCCATCCATCCATCTCCACCACCCCAAGTTAAGTTAACAGCGTAGGTATCCTGCTCTTGAATTTTAAATGTGTAGAATCCTGGAAGAGGATCGCTATCTTCTCCCCCCAAATAGTTGTATGCATCTAGAACACCTTGAGGCACATTTTGAGGGATTCTTAACTCATCAGTTCCGTCAAGATTGAAACCATTTTGAACCATCTTGTCCATATAAAACTGCTTCACAATGTCAACCCAACTGCTCATGGCTCAAATCTCCAAGTTAAACGTTTCTCACCAGCATACCTAATAGAAGGTAGTTCGGCTGGCAAGATTCAATACAAATAACAAAAATCTCAATGAGTCTAGATCCATACAGAATCTAGGCTCGTTCTGCATTTAGACTAAATAACTTAAAATAGAACAACCTAGACACAGAAGCTAAATCCAGATGTTAGAAGCATATCGCCAGCATACAGCCGATCGAGCCGCATTGGGAATCCCCCCATTACCGCTCGATGCCGAACAAACCAGTGCCCTCTGCGAACTATTACAACATCCACCAGTGGGTGAAGAGGCTAACCTAATTGCATTATTGCGCGATCGAGTTCCACCTGGAGTAGATCCGGCTGCTTATGTCAAAGCTGGCTTCCTGACTGGAATCGTCACGGGTAAAATTACTAGCCCCCTGATTGATAAGATTGGATCGATCGAATTATTAGGTACTATGTTAGGCGGTTATAATGTTCGATCGCTCATCGACTTACTCCAGTCTGACAACACCGAACTGGCTACAGCCGCAGTCAAAGCACTGAGCAAAATCGTCCTCGTTTACGACGCATTTAATGACGTGTGGGAACTCTCCCAAACTAATCCCTACGCCAAACAAGTCATCGATGCCTGGGCGAATGCTGAGTGGTTCACCTCGCGCCCCACATTACCCGAAACCATTACCGTAACTGTCTTCAAAGTCCCAGGCGAAACCAACACAGACGATTTATCCCCCGCGACTGAAGCTACCAGTCGCCCCGATATTCCCCTCCATGCCCTCGCGATGCTGGAAACTCGCCAGCCTGGGAGTTTAGCCACCATTGCCGAATTGAAACAGAAAGGGCACCCCCTCGCCTACGTCGGCGACGTTATCGGTACGGGTTCCTCGCGGAAATCGGCGATTAATTCCGTCCTCTGGTACATTGGCGCAGATATTCCCTGTGTGCCGAATAAACGCACGGGTGGTTATATTTTGGGAAGTAAA
>JANNDL010000027.1:0-38436 GCA_031387665.1 Chamaesiphon sp. OTE_75_metabat_95
CGGTATAAAGCTTCACCAAAACTGACGATATAGCCTTGAGTACCTTCACGAATTACTTCATCTTTACCGGAGACAAATTTGTAATCGCCACCGAAGAAATCCTTGCCGTTGGTATCTAAAATAGCGGGTACTTTAGAACGAGTTGAGAACACAAAGCGCAAGCCTGGATTATGGAAAATTGTTTCCAAACAGGCTTTCATTTGATGGGGGTCAGCGGGGAAGTAGAGGTTGGTGGCAAAACCATCGCTCAAACCATTGTCGGCGAACATATTGTTCAAACCGAAGTGGCAAGTGTTGTCCGCCATATCGTCAATCCCAGAGTGGGAGAAGTGGCTGAGGACGTTGGAATTGTTCAACCGCGCCATCGTGATTTCGGAAATACACATTTCCAGGAACGCGCTGAAGGTGCCGAAAATCCCTTGTTTGCCTGGTTCCATGCCGAAGCCAGCAGCGGCGGAGAAGTTGCCGCGCTCCATAATCCCGGAGGAGATGAAGACTTCAGGATAGGCATCGTGAATCTTTTTCAGACCGCAGGAGCCTTCGAGATCGCTATCAATCACTTTTACTTTGGCAACTCGATCGGTTTCGCTCATCCGACCTAAAATTGCTACAGCAGCATCACCGAAGACGTTGCGGTTGGCATCCCATTTGTCGCTCGAACCCAGGAAGGTGTATTCGTTCTTGGGTGCCTTGATGCCTTTAAGGTGGTCGGCGGCGGCTTGTTGACTGTGGGATTCGAGATATTCGATCGCTAGTTTGACCGAAATCACGTCGTGTCCGTGGGTTTGACCTTCTAAACCGACGATGCCAGGGCACATGGGGCGATGATTGATAACTGCGATCGGTCCAGCAGTATTGACAGCTTTACAGATTCGTGCATATAAGTCATCGATGTCTTCGCCGTTGCCTTCGAGTACCTGTAAACCATGACCGAGAAGGGTTTTGGCAGTAGTTGTACCTTTGAGGTAGGTGGAAGGATGACCCGCGATCGTCACGTCGTTGTCATCGATAATTAGTTTGACGTTGAGATTTTGAGCAACTGCTAACCGTGCGGCTTCAGCGTCGTTACCTTCTTGCTGCGAACCATCGGAACCCAAGCAGAACGCGATTTTACTAGGGTTTGCCATCGCCACACCGTTGACATATGGCCACATGTGACCCAACCGACCAGAACTGAATTTGACTCCAGGCGTAAAGCCGAGTTCAGGGTGTCCAGGTAAGTGAGAATGGGCGGCGCGGTATTCCATCAACCGTTCGGCTGGTAAGTCACCATTGAGGGTAGACATCAAGTACTGAGTCGCCACCCGATGTCCGGCTTCATCGAAGAAAATCGGGACATATTTCTCAGCCGCACCACGGAATAGAGCATCGAGAATCATTACTTCAGGTACGGTATCGAATGGCCCGCCTGTATGTCCGCCAACGCCACGCGCTGCACCAGTCGCAGTGAAAAAGACGATCGCATCGCGACAGAGTTGGATATTGGCAATCAGCGTCGCTTTCTGCTCAGGAGTCAGAGTAGGCTTGCTGGCATCGAGGGTGATACGTTGGTACTTGGTGAGATCGATCGGAAATGTAGTCATAAATTTAGTAGATAGATTCTATGTGAATAATTTTGGCCGAAAATCCCCTCCTTGGAGGGGTGCCCGTTAGGGCGGGGTGGGTATTCCCCGCCACACACAAGCGAACCAATATTTGATATTAACTTTTGCGTGAAAATGCGTTATTTTATATTTTCAAAGCGTAAACACTGAGAAACCATCAATAAAAAGAGTATATACTAACAAATACGCATTATCAATCCCAAACACGCAACTTCAGGCAAATCGATCGATGCTAACAGCAGAGCGCAGACAATTTATCCTTGAAATTCTGCACCGAAACAAGAAGGTGCTATCTTCCGAACTCAGTAACGAACTCAAAGTCTCTGAAGACACCGTGCGTCGAGATTTGCGGGAATTAGCCGAAGCCGGACTATTGCAGCGAGTACATGGTGGCGCACTGCTAACTTCACCCGCCACCGCTAGCTATGCAGACAGGCAAAAACAAGCACCGAAAGAGAAAGAAGCGATCGCAAAATCAGCCGCTAAATTAGTTCGCCCTGGGCAAGTGGTAATCTTAGATGGCGGTACAACAACCCTACAAGTTGCCCAACATTTACCGCTGGATCTAGTCGCGACGGTGATTACCAATAGTCCCCCGATTGCCCTCGCACTGGCAGAACACGATCGAATTGAGGTAATCGTTTTAGGTGGGCGGCTGTATAAGACAGCACTGGTAAATGTGGGCACAACTGCGATCGAATCGCTCCGTACAATTAGGGCAGATATCTGTATGCTGGGCGTGTGCAGTCTCCATCCTGAAGTCGGGATTAGTGTAGCTAATCTTGATGAAGCCCATGTCAAGCGGGCGATGATTGCCGGAGCTGCGGAGGTGATTGGGCTAGCAACGGAGGCAAAACTGGATACAGCCTCTAATTATGTGGTGGACACAATTCGGGCATTGACTTATTTGGTGACTGCACCGACTGTACCACTCGATCGACTCCAGAATTATGCAGACTTAGGCATCACAATTGTCCAGGATATTTGAGTCCGATCGATCCAGGCAATAATGTTATGATACTTTTTCGGCTCTTAACCTACATCAGTCACGGTTACTTGACGACTACTTCCAAGCTATATTGAGGACGATCGATGGTTGCTGCATCTGATTCTATTACCGATCTCGACATTTCAGCGGCTCTAGAGATTAATCCCGATCTAAATTTTGATTTACCCGATCCTGAAGATGATGCTGTAGATGATTTCAATTTCCGCCAGCGGGTGGATGAAGCCTGGACGGTGTGCGATAGGTTCGATTTGCAAACCGAGATTTGGCGGGGGCGGATCCTGCGGGCGGTGCGGGACAAGGAGAAGAAAGGCGGCGATGGACGGGGGCAAGGTTTTCTCAACTGGCTCAAGGATCGGGAACTGAGCAAAAGTCAAGCTTATTCGTGGATCGAACTCGCTAATAGTGCTGATACCCTGATGGAGAATGGCGAACTTTCTACCGCCGCGCTGAGAAATTTTAGTAAACGCGCTTTTGTCGAAACGGCGAAATCATCGCCTGAAGTGCAGCAATTAGTCACTGATGCAGCGGAGCGTGGCGACCATATCACCCGCCGCGAAGTCCGACAGCTCTCGGATGAATGGATGGCGATGAGTTCCGATCTGATTCCTGATGAAGTCAAGGAGCAAGCCGCTTCTGGAGCTACGCCACCGCGCTTTATCGCACCTCTAGTCCGAGAAATGGAAAAACTACCCGAAGCACACCAAAATGCAATCAGGGATGAAATAGCTGCTAATCCTGACCTCGATAATATTAAGCTAGTCACTAGCAACGCTCGTAGTCTATCTAAATATCTCGATGCTGGGGCGCAGGTGCAGGTGCTGAATGATTCTAAAGTCGATTTACCGATGGCGTTGGAAGAGGCGATGCGCGTGGGATGTCTGCCTGTGGCTGCTGATGTGCTTAAGCAAGCTGCTCAGTTGGAACAGACGATGACTAAGTTTTATCTGACTTGGAAGCGGTTGGGGAGTCTAGTAGATAGATTGTACGTTGATACTGGGGCGAGTACGCCTAATCTTCGATCGCTCATTGCTTGTGTTGAGCGGCTGTCTGGTGAGATTGTCGAGGTGCCGTTGGACGATAGCGGCGAGAATGCAATTCGGTTACGGGTGATGAAAGGGGAATAGATCTGTAGGTTGGGTTTCTGGACGGGTTCTGGTTGTGCCAACGGCTCCGCTCAACCATCGGTGGTTGAGCGGAGCCGTTGGCGTAGCCTGACGTAGGCACAACCAGAACCCGTCTAATCTATACATTACTCACCATGAAATCACCTTACGACAAATAGTCGAGCGAGAAAACTTTTCTCACCCGACCTTTTAAAGATATTTAGAAAATCACACTAACTGTAATTCTATTTTCCGAGCATCAATCTAGTATCAACACCAGGAGTATAGTTTACTTGACCCTTGTTATCGTTGAGGATTTGGGGGGTGAGTAGAACTACGACTTCTTGACGTTGGCTAGATTTGTTGGTGCTGCGGAAGAGTGCGCCGAGGATTGGGATATCGCCGAGGATTGGCACCTTGGAGACGCTGGTTCGATCGGATTCTTGGATGATTCCCGATAGAATCAAAGTCTGACCATCACGCAGGCGGATTTCGCCAGAGTTCATCGTCCGTGATTGCAATAGGGCAATATCACCATCTTGGGTGGTTACACTACTACCGATCGAGGATACAGTAGGTGTGACTCCAACGGTGACATAACCATTGTCATCGATCCGATTGACCAAGATCTCTAGACTCAATCCAGCTTGCTTGATGATTGGCTCTCTGGTACTAGTTGTCGCGCCTGTGCCTGCAACTGAGTTGATTTTGAAGCCACCAAAGACATCTTGAGTCAGGTTGACGCTGGATTTTTGACCTTCTTGAACTACCAAAGTAGGATCGGTCAAGATCTTGCCGTTACCGCTGATGATTTGGGCTTGGAGGGTGGATAGGAACTTGCTGGGAACTTGATAGTTGGTAGGTAAAGCGAAGGTATTAATCTGCCGCGTTGGGACATTTGTGTTAAATATCGGTGGCACAGCCGGAGTCGTAACTACACCGCCAGTGACTACTGCTGGCACCCCAGCTTTAATGATTCCCCCTGGTGGCACGAGCGCACCTGTATCCTGACTTCTGGCAAATCCGTCATTAGCTTCAACGGTACCAGTTACACCTGGCTGGAACGGATTGGCTGCCGTACCAAAATTTGGGCGAGGAATATTGCCATTCCCATTAGCCTGACCAAAAGTCTGACTGCTCAAAGCAGCATTGGGTTCAAAATCAAGGAAACTTTGATTACCGCCAGGTAAACTAATGGCAGCAGTGGGAATACCATTGATTAAGTTATTAACTTGACCGTTGGTAGCAGGAGTAGAGCCACCATAGTTGTAGGCTGCGGCACCTTTATCGACGGAGAGGAAACCGTCACCAACTTTGAAGGATAAGCTATTGCTCAACAAATCGGCGTTGGAGAGATTGACATCAACGATTTTGACATTGAGGGCAACTTGACGACGACGAGCATCTAACCGAGTCAGCATGTTGGATGCCATTTCGATTTTGCGGGCAGAACCAACTAGGGTAATGGCATTGAGGCGATCGTCTGTACTGACTGATAAACCTTTGAGCAACAGTGGTACGTTAGCTTCCCCACCGCCAGCAGCAGCACCGCCACTGTAGCTTTCCGCACCTTGAGTCGCTAAGAATTTAGCAGCAGCAGATGCTGATACTTGGTTTAAGCGGAGCGAGCGGACGATTACTTCCTTAACTGCGTCTGGTAATCTAGCTCCAACGAAGATCGTGTTGCCGATCCGATTTGCTTCCAAGCCGCTCAGTTGCAAGACATAGTTGAAAGCGTTTTGAACTGGTTCGTTCCGCAAGTTGATCGAAATAGTCGCTTCCGCTTTGGCTTTACCATCACCACCATCAGCGTAAGCAAGGTTGAGATTGGCAGAGCGAGCTAATGACTCTAAAACTTCCCGTGCTGGAGTCTTTTTCAAGACCATATTGATGCGCGCTTGGGAATCCATCTTGATCTGTGGAGACGCTGCATCCATGTTGGAGACGCTGATATCGCCGACTGGTGGTGCGACAGCGCGAGGCATGTTGGGTGTTTGTAGTCCTACGCCAGGTGTGGGTGTGACACCATCGATCGTGATCCGAGGATTGGGAACGAGGGGTTGTTGGGTGGGGGCTGGGGGTGGTGGTGGTGTTTGGGAAATTAGGTTGCTGATGGGGTTCTTGGTGTCTGATGGAGCAGGTTGATCTGCTGCATTGACATTCGTTGCAGACAATGCTGCAACCGCGCTACCCATGACAATACTCGTAATGATATTTTTACGTTTGCTCACTTTTTAGATCTCCTATTCCAGGAAAGTTACGGGGTTTAATTTAATGACTAGTAACCAGTTATGGCAAATCTTGATGATAGAAGCTGCGCTAACTGTTGACTATTTCTAGCTTACTTTTTAGGTGGGGGTGGGGGAGGAGCTGCGGCAGCTTGTTCGGCTGAATTCAGGGGAATTATGGCTTGAATTTTGAAGGAAGTTTGGATCGCAGCTTCAGGTTGGGGAATGATTTTTCCTTGAGCGTCTACTACTATCTTCTGATTTCCTTTGTCCACATCCGCCTTAAAATCTTTGACAATCAGCAATTGATCCAATCTTTCGATCGTGCGTAAGATCGATTGAACTTGTTCAAAGTTGCCTTTGATTGCGAGGCTTACTCCCTTACGTTTGATTTTGCCGTTGAGTCCGGCACCCAGTGAACTGTCAGTGACAACAGCCGCACCGCTACTACCGCCACCAGCTACAGGTGCATCTGGAGAGAATTTTTGAAGTTCTCCTTGGCGGATATTTACTAGTTTATTGAGATCTAGTAACAGGGTATCGAGTTTTTTGTCACTGGCAAATAGTCCCATGACTACTTGTTTTTGAGCGTTGGCTCGATCGAGGCTTTGTTCAGCAGCGGCAATTTTTTTAGCGATATCTTTGCGTTGCTGAATTTGGTTTTGAGTTTCGGATAGTTTGGTTTCGAGTTCTTGGTTTTTAGCTAGTTGTGGTTGTAATGAGGTGACAATAAAGTATCCAGAAATGCCGAGTCCAATTACGGAAATACCGATCCCAACGATCGCAGGACTAAAGGTAATCCCGAATACGGATGGATATGTTGGTGCAGAAATAAAAGATGTATTACTAACTAAATCGCTTTCGATTAAATCGCTGTTATATGTCATGGCTTAGTCACCTGCTGTTGTTGAAGACTTTTGAGTCGAGATACCAAACCGACAGCACCTTTGCGTTCTAGTTCGAGCATCAGATCTGCCGCAGGGATGCGTTTGAGTGTAGTTTGAATTTTGTATTCAACTAGGCGCACTTCTAGTTTCTTCGGCTTGGCTGGGATAATTGGTGCGCCTGTTGCTGTAACAGTCGCGGCTGGTTCTGCTAGTGCAGGCTTGATTTGCTCAACTGGTTGTGGAGCCATCATACTGGTATTGAGCAATTGAGTCTCATCAGGGTTGAAGAAAGCTGATTGCTTGAGGGTCAAAATGAAGTTGTTGACTTCATCAAATGATTTGGCTGTGCCAACAATATCTAGCTTGGTAGTTGGAACGTCCGCCGCCAGTGGAGCTGCTGGGGTGACTGGAGCTGCTGCTTTGCCACCTGGAGGGAATTTAGCAGCGATCGAATCTTCCAAGGTTGGATAAGTCGTAATACCACCTGATGGAGCTGGAGCCGCTGGAGCTGCTGGAGCTGCTGGTGCGCCTGGTTTGGCTTCAGGGTTGGGAGGAGTGGAAATTTTTGCTACCAATCCACCGCTAGCTGGGGCTGGAGCCGCAGTTGCCGCTGCTGCTGGCGCTGGAGCACCTTTAATTTCAGTTTGAACGACACTCGCAATCTGAACGCCTTGGGGAATACTTTCCCGCAAATCTTGAAGCACCGCAGACCAGGGTTGAATCTGGTTGAAGACGCTGGCAAAGGACTGGCTTTCGTCAGTAACTGCGGCTACCTTTTCGTTGATTTGCTTGAGCCGCCCTTCTTGAGCCGTAAGACTACCGAGTTTTGCGTCTAGATCCTTTTGCTTGGCTTCGAGTTGGGTAGCTTGATCGCCTAGCCACCACCAACCGCCGCCAGTAGCAAGTAGAGCTAGTGCGGCAATACCGACACCGACGAACATGGGAACCTTGCTATATTTGCGGGGTGCCGTGGAGGTGCCCCCTGTGAACTCAGCCGGATTGTCGGTCTGGAATTCAGCCCGCTCGCGCAGTAAATTGATATCGATACTATACATATTTTTAGACCTCGCGCATTCCTAAGCCCAGAACTACACCGAGTCCAGGTCGTTGACTGATGGGGATATCCATCTCTGGCTCCAGACCCAATCCACCGATCGGATCGACTTGGGTAGTGGGGATACTCAATCTTTGAGTAAAGAACAGATCGAGCTGTCCCAATCCGCCACCTGGCCCTGCTAGCAGCAGTTGTTCGAGCTTGAAGTCTTGGCCGTTGTGACTCATGTAGAAATCGATACTGCGGCGGACTTCATCAGCTAGTTCAGCCAGGATTCGCATCATGGCTGCCATGCCAGGATTGATACTAGCCACCTCAGTAGTACTGCTAATACTGCTGACTGGAATGTCAGGAATGGTAATATCTTGGAGTGCTTCCGAACTCCTAGTCACAGGTAGATTCATCGCACTACTCAAGGCTTCTTGCAGTTGGAAAGTACCGATGGGAACGGTCCGATTAAACTGGGGAATGCCATTGACAACGATCGCAATTTCGGTACAATCGAATTCGATATCAATCAAAACTACTGCTTCTTGCGGTGCAAATTGGCGCAGTTGTTCTTTAATTGTGCGTAAGACTGAAAAGCTACTAATTTCTAGAGTTTTTACTTTTAGTCCAGCATGTTGAAAAGTTTCGATATAACTATCGGTAACTTCTTTTCGAGTTGCTGCCAACATTACTTGGACTTTATCCAAGCCGTCTTCATCTACGATTAGATCGAGTTTTTGATAGTCGAGATCGACTTCTTCGCGTGGATATGGTAAATATAATGCTGCCTCTTGATTGAGAATCAGATCGCGGATTTCACGATCGTTCAATTCGGCTGGTAAGGGAATCAACTTGATCGTTGCTTCCCGCATTGGCACAGAGGTAGAAACGTGGGTGGCCTGAATTTTGTTCTCAGCCAAGGTAGCACGAATGAGGTCGCCTAATTCTTGGGTATTAACAATTCTGCCTTCCTCAAAAATTCCTTCGGGAACTTCAGCGGAGCAGAGATGTTTGAGCGTGAGATCGGCACCTTTTTTTTGGAGTTGGGCAATGTTGATCCGTTCGGATCCAAGTTCGATCGCCACCCCATTACCTCGCCGAGGAAATAGATTTTTTAATCGATTAAGCATATAAATTTGTTACTCATAGCCTGGAATATGCCACTGGGGAAAAGCAGCGAAGACGGTTGGATAATCTGGTTAAAGTAAAACCTAGAGAATGGATAGAAGATAGTTTTAATCTTTCTCGATCGATCTCGACCGGAATTATTTAGCTATTTGATTCCTCTCTACTTAAATTACCCTCATCGACCTATGGAAATTAACATTGCCAATAATTTTTTTGGGATTTATGGGATTTATGTTTCAAATTGCCCCCACAGCACACATTTTCCGCATGGGAGCACAAACAGCCCTCTCTCCGGCTCCGGCTGTTTGTCATTGTCACTTTAATTATGTCCACCTACTTACCTTTGTAAGGATAGAAACTCAGTCAAATTCGGCTGGTGGCTACATGGGAGCCTCTCCCGCTAGGGCTTCGGTAAAATTGCAACATTCCGATTAGGATCGCCGAAATAAGCGGGTGGGCGGTTGTGTTTGGTGACAACGAGCGGGGTGGGTATCACCTGTCCCCACTCGTTGACGAGAGCTTGGAGCAGAGTATCTTGCTGTTGGCGGAGCTTGGCGATTTGGCTACCTTTATTGAGGATCACAAACCACACCAATCCGCGATCGCGGGTAGGAAATACACCACCTAACGCGCTAACCTCATTGAGGGTGCCTGTCTTCATCGTGGTGCCTACAGGTAAGCGTCGATCCCTGAGGGTGCCGACATATTCGGCTCCAGCTACAGGGAAAATATCTGCGAGGTTGAGGTTGGCGGGTTGGAGATTTTGTTGAAGGGTACGAAAGATCTGACAGATAGCACGAGGAGATAGGCGATTTTCGACTCCCAAACCAGAACCGTTGATTAATTGAATTTCAGCGGGTGGAAACTTGGCGGTAGTCGAGACAATTTTCATCACTTGCTCATGTCCGCCAACGCTATCAGCGAGGATTTGAGCAATCTCATTATTACTGTAGATATTCATCTGCCGCACGATATCAACTAGCGGGAGTGATTGATGGCGAATTAGGGGCGTAATCCCAGTTGGAGCTGCACTGGTGACGATAACTGCGCCGGAGACGGCTACTTGCGGCAGTTTCGTTGCCGTTGCGGCTGGTGCTGTAGGCAGTTTGACGATATTTACGTCTTTGAGTTCGGTATTGAGTAATGCAGGTGGTAAATTAATTCCCGTCAGAGCTTGTTTGAGAAACCCCCCAGACTTTTGAGGATCGGTTTGATAGTTCATATGGAACTTATCTACCACCACCAGATTGCCACTAACTCGATTAATCCCTAGTTGATTTAAACTCTGAGCCAGCGCGATCGCATCTTCCCACACAAATAGGGGATCGCCACCACCTTGGATCACCAAATCACCGACTAATGTGCCCTGGTTAATCTTGCCATTGGCACTGACGATCGTATCAAACTTTTTATCCAATCCCCAGGTGGCAATCGCTGCCAGAGAGGTGGCTGTTTTGGTCAGAGATGCCGCCGAAACTGGAATTGTGCCATTTCGATCGATCAACATCGTACTGTCGGTACGGAGCCAAACTGCCTGGTGCTGAGGATCCAATCCTTGAGCCTTAAGCGTTTGCAAATATTGGTCGATAGTTTTCTCGATCTTTGGCTCTACGGGAGTCGGTGGATTAATCCACGACAATCCTTGCCAAGTCACCGCTTGAGCCGGAGACATGCCCTGGGTATTTACACCACCCAGCTTTAGCCACATGCCCACCAATCCCGAAGAAACTAATTCCAGCATATTTCAATAGTTTTTAACGTGGTTGCTCGATCGGCGAACAGTAAATGACAAACAATCATCAAATCTGTAATAATTCGGTCAAGATTGATTCAAGTGGGATCTCGTCAGCTATGATATTACATTATAATAACGCCGATCCTTTTGAAAAAAGTTTTGATAAATGAACGCAGTTACTGCTGGTGGAAGGTCAAATACCAATAGAATATCGATCGTTGACGATGCGCCAGAAATATTGTCCATTACGGAAGCAATCCTTTCCGCCGCTGGATATCAAACGATCTCTCATACTGATGGATTAGTTGCGCTTCAGATCATGGAATTGATGCCCCCAGATTTGATCATTCTGGATATAAATATGCCCCGTATTGATGGCTATGAGATGACTAGGCGCATCAGGAGCAACTCAGCCTGGGATAATACTCCAATTCTCCTTTACACCGCTCTCGATCCAGCGCAAGCTGTCTTGGGATTAGAATGTGGTGCCGATGATTTACTCAGCAAACCCTTCTCGATCGATGAATTACTCGGCAAAGTCAGCTTACTACTCCATTCCCGCGATCGTCAACAACTTCGGACGGGCTAGGAATTAGTTGATACTTCGGCTACGCTCTGCTAAGGCAGACGCTACGCGAACAGTACAAGTAGTTGATAGTTGATAGCGAATTAATTATCTCTAGTCCCCCAGTCCCCCAGTCTCTCCACACTCCTAAAACCGACACTCCCGCTGCACTGCCTTTTTCAGCAAATCTTGGTATGGTTGGGATTCGATCGTGTACGAGCCGAAGCGTTCAAGGTGAGGATTGGTCATCTGAGCATCAAATAGGGTGAAATTCTGCTGGCGCAGATGATTGACTAGTTGTACCATTGCCACCTTGGAGCCTTCGGGGATATGAAAAAACATCGATTCCCCAATAAAGGCACCGCCAATCGCAATGCCCAATACTCCACCCGCCAACTCATTTCCCAACCAGGTTTCAAAACTATACGCCCAACCTGCTTGATGTAGTTCCCAATAGATTTCCTGAAGCTCGGCAGAAATCCAGGTGCTCTCTCGATCGGCACAGCCAGCCACAACAGCCCGAAAATCGCCGTTAATCCTGACTGAAAAGCGATTTTGATTAATCACCCTGCGGAGGGATGTGGGGTAGCGAAAGCGATCGTCGAGGGGAATCAGCGCGTGTTCGCTGCTAGAATACCACTGAAGATCGTCATCATCCTCGGACATCAAAAAATTCCCTTGGGAGTAGCCTTCGATAATTCCGGCTAGATGGTATTGTGTCATAGTTAATCTGTTGCAAGTCGATCTGCTCTTTCTCTTTGATTGTCTCTAAAGTTTCGATTATCTGCGGCATCTCGGCGTGCTCTCCATTGTCTTTCCCACCGATGATTGTCTGAGTCAAAGCGGATGGTTGATTCTGTCAGGAAACCACCTTGGCGGATCATCACGCCATTATAAGGACAGTCATCATAGCGGCAATCATGTTTGGCATAAATTCCGAAATTGCGATGCTTGATTTTTTTGTCCTTGAGGATCTGTTCTTGATTGATGCGGACATCCTGCCAGAGTTGGCGTTCATCAGCTTTGGTTAGTGTTTCACCGATCGTGCAGACCTGAATATAAGTATAGGGATCTTTGAGCTGTAAAAATTCAAATGTTTTGAAGAACTTAGTATGTGCCAAATCTCTAACGGCGACTTTCTGATTTAGATCCAGCTTGTCGTTTTCGAGGATCGATCGATATAAACCCAGTGTATTAAAGTCTGTGTATTTTTGATGATATTCAATAACTTGCAGATACTCTGCATAGGTCAATTGATTGAATTTAACGCCGATTTTCATACTTGTTGTACTCTTGGTTGCGTTCACGGAGTGTGAGCTTTGTTCAATCGCTAAATATTTGTCTTCGATCTATCGTAGGCTTCTGGTTCGACATCAGGAACTTTTGCCAAGTATGTAGGTGGTAGATAATTGATTAAGTTCGAGCCTGCCAAGCTTTTGGATCTCTCCGCCGATGAAAGACGGCGGTGATTATTACTTGGCTCGATACAATCCGATAGTAAATAGTGTAGGGAAAACGTCGGAAGATCGATCTCCGAACATCACGACAAGCAGCAGGATAAGACTCTGGCATCTGACAAATTCGAGCGAGTGTTTCCTCAACCTGTTCTAAAAAATCATCCCCTAATCCTATTTGCTAACTTTCATACCAGCTATACGCATCATCAAGTTCGTCACGAGCTTCTAAACGAAATACCAATACATAATTCATGCTCGTGCCTTAATCGAAGCCTTAACTTCTGCCCAAGTCATTACCTCATCAGGATTTGCTTCATAATCGTCAATTCGTCGATCGAGTTCCCGCTTTTGTGGTTCTGTAAGATCGGGGTCAACCTGCTCTGCTGCAATACTATCTAAGATGCCCTGTACTAGTCGAATTCGATCTTGGATATCTAATGTAACAATTTGATTTAAGGTGGTTGTGATGTCCATGAAGCTTCCCTAAACAACAGAGGTATGAAGTTAGTACATCTTAAATATAACAGACAAAACTTTATGATTCAGCAATAATCCGAGCATTCATCAGCGTGAAGATTAGAGCGAGAACAACCTTACTCTGATAGATAATCAGCAACAGCATCTAACTCCTCTAAACCTCGATTCAATCGATCGAGCATAGCAGATCCTACCTCATTATTTTGATCGAGTTTAGAATTTTGTGAGACAACCTCTTGGATAGCTTCTAGCAAGAGCACGAGCGGAACTTCGCGGACTGCTGCGCGTAAACCCATATTAGTCAAAACAGCCAGATGAAATCCAGTGAGGTCTTGTCCGCCATAATCATAGAATCCATTCCATAACTCTAGTTTTTCAGGAGTGTACGCCATGTATTGTTCCAATGTAATGCCAGTTGGCTCTAACTGGGGTTGAGGCAAAGAAGGTTGAGTCATAGGTTTTCTCCAGAAAGGTTAGCTTACAGTTCCCAATATTCTAGAACACAGACAAGCGATCTAGTTGCGTTAGAATCCGTAAGTGAGTTTTCGTAATTAGTAGCCGCAATTTTGTCAGTCCCGATCGTTTACCATCCTGATTATGTCGTACCATTGCCCGATAGTCATCGCTTTCCGATGTCTAAGTTTCGGATGTTGTATGAGTTGCTATTAACAGATGAATTAGTTACCGCAGAACGAGTATTTGCGCCGATATTACCACCGACGGAATGGTTGGAACTAGTCCACGATCCGGCCTATATTCAAGCTTACTACACTGGCACATTAGACCCCAGAGCACAGCGAAGGATCGGCTTACCCTGGAGTCCTGAATTGGTAAATCGGACTTGCATCGCTCTGGGTGGCTCGATTCTGACAGCAAAACTGGCGATCGAATATGGTATAGCCTGTAATACAGCAGGTGGAACTCATCATGCTTTTGCTAATATGGGTTCGGGGTTTTGTATTTTCAATGATCTGGCGATTGCCTCTCGTGTAATCCAGAAATTAGGTTTAGCCAAGAAGATTTTGATCGTCGATCTCGATGTCCATCAAGGTGATGGTACGGCGGCAATTTTCAAAAGAGATCCCAGCGTATTCACCTTTTCGATGCATTGTGATATCAATTTTCCCAGCAAGAAACAAACTAGCGATTTCGATGTACCGCTGCGAGAAGGGATGGAAGATACAGAGTATTTAACTACCCTTGCTCAATACTTGCCCGATTTATTATCACAGGTGAAACCGGATTTAGTGCTGTACGATGCGGGTGTAGATCCGCACATTAACGACAGATTGGGTAAACTAGCATTAACTAATACTGGAATATTCGATCGAGATTTTTATGTATTAGATACCTGCGTTTCTCAAGGCTATCCAGTCGCCTGCGTTATCGGCGGTGGCTATGCTGAAGATTTGCCGAGTTTAGTGTATCGACACTCATTACTTCATCGAGCAGCTAGTAAAGTTTTTTATAAATAGAGACTTTAATTCTAGATTTTTTTCGTTGGCAATTTGCTAGGAATACCTTCACAGCCACCAGGGATAGTTCGCCTAGATGCTTCTCCGCACCAGTTGCAGCAGTATTTACGCTGCTCTTCGGACATTTCTTGAACGTTGGTAAAATCGGTGTTTTCCACTACTGCACCTGTAAATTCACCTGTTGTGTAGTTGGGGGTTTCGTTGCGACTGCGGGGGCTGGCTAATTCGGAGTTACCGTAGAAAAAGCGGGTGCCTTTGACATCTGCACCTTTGAGATTTGCTTCATACAAAATGGTGCGGGAGAAATTAGCTTTAACTAAGTCGCAGCCGCTTAAGTTGGCACGGATCAGATTAGCATCGCTCACATCTGTCCAGCGGAGATCGGTTTGGGTGAGATCTGCACCTGCTAACATCACGCCTAAGTCAATCACACGGACTCCATGCAGGCGATCTTCCTCATAGCCACCATCTCCATCCAAAATCGCTCTACCAAGCCTGCGATCGCGCCTAAGGGGGCTGAGTAGTTTAGACTGGGATAGAAACCTAAGTACTTTAGCTTTTCCGGCTGCGTCGATGCTTCCGAGTAATGCTGCGGTTCTGCCTTCGGCGAAAGCTTGCTCCTGCGGCCAATCTTCGAGAAATCCATCGTCATCTAAGACTAGATCGGAAATGCCTTGAAAATAGGTGTCGATCGTTTGTTGTTGGGTGAGGATATTTTGTTGGGTGGTGAGGCGGTTTTGCTCGATCGTCAGGTCACGAGAGATAATATACTGCCGCCATGCGATATATACTGCTAGGATAGCAATTAAAATCTGACCAAATGCTCCACCCCATTCTCCTGATGCTCCAACAGCATTCCAGTCGATCTTGTCAGAGAAACTACTGACATATTCAAAGAACTCTAGAATCTGGAGTAAGCCAACGAAGGCAATCAGCACAGTAATTGACGCAACCAATTGCAACCGCTGCACTGATGTCAGGGAGTCAAGCAATTCTTCTCGAATCCCACGATAGATAATTGGTACCGACAATACTAGCGCGATCGCACATCCGGCGGCGGCAATCCAAGTGCTATTGAGCCACAGTCCAAATATCATGGTGGCGATCGCTATCAGATTTCCCCAGATTGTCATATTCTACGTGAAGTATCGAGCTTAGAAGGTTGAAATATCTAGGTTTGACCAACTATATCACTGAATAATAACACTTTTTGTTCATATTGAAAAGATTAGATTTCTCGAAATGTTGAAAACTATATTTAAGTTACTGGCAGTTGTTTTATTAGCAAGTGGTGGCGGTCTTTATTATGTCTGGCAGCAAGCAATTAAGCTACCAGATGACTATCAAAAAGAAACTGTCAATAGTAAGCCTGGAACTCCAGTCCCAACATTACAACCGAGTCAAATTATCGCTCGTGCTGCTGTCAGCAAGCAAAAAATAGTCGCACCGATCGAGCAAGCTAAGGTCGGTCAAAAAATAGATGTCAAACTTAGCGATTTAGACTTGAATAATCTAGTCATCGCTAAACTCGCTACTTCTCAGCCAAGCAAACAATTGCCAACGGGAGTTACGGGCGTTAAGACTAACATTAAAGATGGTAAAATTCACATCGGTGCTTTGGTTGATTTAGGTCAATTAGCTGCCAGTGGAACATCAGGGAGTCAGACGGCTGCGCTGACTAAACTTACTGATAAATTGACATTTCTCAAAGGTCGGGATGTTTTCGTGGGCATTGTTGGCACGCCAATTGTAGATGGTAGTCAGGTGAAATTTAGCGAAGATAGCGAAATCAAGGTCGGCGGTATGAATTTTACGATCTCGCAACTTGCTGATAATTTGGGCGTGTCTCCAGCTAAAATTCAGCAGATGATCGATCTACAGTTACAGCAAAAGAACTTTAAGATCGATCGAGTTAATCTCGATAACAATGGACTATCGATCGAAGGAGCAAAGAAATAACTTACTATTTGACACCTAAAAATTGCTCCTCTAAATCCTTAAAGCCTAAAGCCTTCCTAAAAGATCGCGATTAGAACTATAATCGATTGTTGGCAAGTCTATCTATATTTTAGGAGTTCACGGTGGAACGGACATTTCTCGCAATCAAACCCGACGGCGTTCAACGTGGCTTAGTCGGCGAAATTATCAGTCGGTTAGAAACTAAGGGCTTTACCCTCGTCGCCTTAAAATTATTGCACCCCAGCCGCGCATTAGCCGAGCAGCATTACGCAGTTCACAAAGAAAGACCATTCTTTGCTGGCTTAGTAGATTTTATGACATCTGGGCCAGTCGTCGCCATGATCTGGCAAGGTGATGGTGTCGTAGCAGCTTCTCGCTTGCTAATTGGCGCAACCAATCCCCTCACATCGCCCCCAGGGACAATTCGCGGCGATTTGGGTATCAACATCGGGCGCAACATCATCCACGGTTCTGACGCTGTAGAAACCGCCCAGAGCGAGATTGCGTTATGGTTCAAAGAGGATGAAATCGTTAGTTGGACACCTACTGTTTCGCCTTGGTTGGCGGAGTAGGAGTGAATAGTGGATAGTGAATAGTGGATAGTAAATTTAGAGGGTGAAGTTTTAATCGAATACGAAATCTGGCACCATCCACACTTCTCCTTGCGGAGAGGTTTCACCAACGGCTACGCTCTGCTAAGGCAGACGCTACGCGAACAGTGCAAGCCATCCACCATTCACCATCCACCAAACCAGATGCAACAGGTTGACTTCACGACATTGACAGCAGCGGTACGGGAGTTACAATCTGACTGGATCCCTGCACGAGTAGAATCAGTATATCAGCGCGATCGATATACTCTCGCTCTGAGCCTCCGCACCCTCGATAAACGGGGCTGGATTGCCATCTCCTGGCATCCTCAAGCCGCGAGAATTGTCCTCACAGACCCCCCACCACGGATTCCCGACACGTTTACGCTCAGTCAGCAGTTGCGCTCGGTTTTGGGTGGACTGGCGATGACGGGGATGGAAATGGTGTCTCCCTGGGAGCGGTTGGTAAAGCTGACATTTGCGACCAGACCTGGGGCGGAAGCACTGTATTATTTATATGTAGAACCGATCGGGAAATATAGCAATCTCACTCTCACGGATGCCGATAATTTAATTATCACCACGGCGCATCAGGTGACTAATAAACAGTCTAGCGTCAGAACGATCGAAACTGGTAGACCTTACGAGGTACCGCCATCGCTGACAGATCCGATGCCGAGTCTAGAGGAATCGATCGAACGGTGGATCGATCGTGTTAGTCTGATTCCCGATAAACTCAACCAGCGACTGGTGCGGAGTTATCGCGGTTTGAGTACGATTTTGATGAATGAGCTAATTACCACCGCCGGATTAGATCCCGTTCAAACTACCGACACATTAGCTCCCGCAGACTGGGAGAAGTTATTTGAATACTGGCAAATCTGGCTCAGAACCCTCACTCAAGTAGATGGCTATCGCTTCAATCCCCATCTGACTGACAACGGCTTCAGCGTCATGGGATGGCGATGCCCTGAGCCTGTCGAAGGGGGCAATCTAGGTACTCCAGTCGCCAGTGTGAATAGTGCGATCGAGACTTACTATAGTAGGATTCTCGATCGAGAAGCATTTACCCAGCTCAAGCATCAACTCACCCAGAAACTCGGTACAATCCTCGCTAAATTACGAGTCAAAGCCAATACCTTCAAAGCCAAACTTCAAGAATCCACAGGTGCAGATGAATATCGCACCAACGCCGATTTGTTGATGTCATATCTGCAAGTCTGGCAACCAGGGATGAAAGAAATTATCCTCAATGATTTTGAGACAGGAGCACCAGTCAAAATCAAACTCGAACCCGAAAAGAATGCGATCCAAAATGCCCAATTTCTCTACAAACGGCACCAGAAATTAAAACGCGCCAAGCTTGCCGTAGATCCATTACTCGCAGCAGTACAAGCAGAAATCGACTATCTAGAACAAGTCGAAGAAAGCGTCATCCAGCTTCAAGAAGGTAGTGAGAATGATGTGTGCGAAATGCTCCAAACTCTCCTAGAAATTAAGAAAGAATTAATCGATACTGGCTACTTTCCCAACGCCGATAGATTAGCAAAAGCCGAACTAGCCGAAACCAAACCCCGCTCTTTGACAACTCCCAGCGGATTTGAACTACTAATCGGCAGAAACAATCGTCAAAACGATAAGCTCACATTTAAAACAGCCACCGAATACGATCTCTGGTTTCACGCCCAAGAAATCGCTGGAAGTCATGGCTTATTAAGAGTTACCCCTGGCGCAGTAGCCGAGGAAGCAGATCTCCAATTTACCGCCAATGCTGTCGCCTACTATAGTCGCTCCAGACAGAGCCAAGCGGTTCCCGTTGTGTATACCGCAACTAAGCACGTCTATAAACCTAAAGGCGCAAAACCAGGGATGGTAATCTACAAGCACGAACAAATCATCTGGGGACATCCGCAGACTTTAAATATCGATCATTAACAATTTTATAGAGCCAACGAGCTATCATCTATATATATTAATCATCCCAATTGTATGTCTTCTACTGCCATTACCACAATTGTTAAAATGGTCGAATCATTACCTGACGATCTGCAAGAGCGTGTTTCTGAGCATATTCGCGAATATATTGCCGATTTAGAAGATGAATCAAAATGGGAATCTTCCTTTCAGAAATCGCATCCTAATCTGGTTGCTGCTGCTCGAAAAGCGAAGCAAGAAATTGCAGAGGGTAAATCAGTACCAATGGATTACGACAGCTTATGAAGTCTGAAACGCTTCCATCATTCTGGGCTGAATACCAAAAACTAAGCAATCAAATCAAAGAAAGAGCGCGAAAAACATATCGGCTTTGGACTGATAATCCATTTCACCCTTCGTTACATTTCAAGTGCATCGATAGTAATGAAGGAATTTGGTCGATTCGAGTGACACTTAGTTACCGCGCTGTTGGAATTTTGGATGGCGACACTGTGACATGATTTTGGATTGGTAGTCATGATGACTATGAGCAGTTTTACTGAGAGAAGATATAACGTTCTTCAATTACATTGAAAATTCTCACTCCATATACTCCTTCATATCTTCTAAAGGCTCATCAAAATCATCTGACATCCAGATTAGTCCTTTCGCACTGCCAAATTTTGGGCGAGGCTTGGCTAATGCTATTGGAGTAAATTTAATTGCAGGTCGATCTCCGTCGAGTAAAATTACTTCTTCACCATTGATGGCAGCTTGAACTAAATCGCTGAGACTAGCTGCGGCTTCTATTAAAGATACTTGCATAATTGAGCTTCTGATTAGATTTTACCCTAATTATAGATTACGATCGAGATGTTAGACATCAGTGTTATTTTATTCGGCGACTTTACCAAATAAGTATCGATCGAATTGAATTATAGCTTTTTAAAACCGATATTGTTTGGAGCCAACCCATAAACTTACAGGTGTAGCTAGACCTCGATTGTCTACTTTTATTTCTACTAATAAATTCCGCTTTCCACCACTCGATCGAGCTTGATTAATATCTTTGTTGACATCATCTTTGCGATCTTCTGGCATATAGTAAGTTTCTAATCCGTAAATGATACTACTCCCATTAGAAGTACCTTTAATCGCGATTTTGTCGGCTGACAGATCGACGGGAAATTTATCGCCGATCGCAATTGGTTTCCATGCTTCTGGTGCTTGGGGATTCACTGCGGGGATTTTGGCGAGAGTGATATATACTTGTCGATTTCGATCGATCGTATCTTGTCCTAGATTGCGATTTAGTTCTGCCCAACCTGGTAATTGTCTAAGGGTGTTAAAACTAGAAATATCATAACTCAATATTTGATAATAACCTCGAAGTAAATCATAAGGATCGACGGGCATTGTTTTGAGAATTACAGTGGTTCCTGTTGCGAGAGCGTAAATTGATTGAAAGGGAATACTGCAAATTAATAATGATTGTAATAATAATGGTATCGCTAGTCTCCCGATCGATAATTTTGGAGTTGAATCTGGACTTGGTAGCGGTGATTGTCCGGCATCGTTAGCTACTGTCTGTTCTGTTGTCGATCGATCTAAATTATCCATATCCATTTGTTCTGATTCCAATATTTATTGTGCTAGATTTATTTGGTTGTTTCGCTCAATCGACGCACATTGCGCTCAAACCATAAGCCGATCGCTATTACTCCAACTCCACAAATTACAAATAATAAGGCTTTGGTCATTAAATCATTTTGAGTCATTAAGAACCAGATCATAATTCGGCTAATCAGCAATCCTAATCCTAGCCAAAAGCCTCCTCGATCGCTATTTGCTAAACCAGATTGAATTAAACCGATAGCGACTGCAAATAGTAGTAGACAAAATATCCAGTAAGCGTAAATCTGCTGACTATCGATCGAATTAAGTTGGGCGATAATTGTGCCCACCATGACACAATTTGCGCCAGCAATCGATGTTGTCATCCAATTCCACGGATACCGCGCCGAATTGCAATAAGTTTGCCAGATTAGATATGCCCAGATTCCGATTGTAATCAATCCAAAGATTGCGCCATCCCAAACCGAGAACGGTGATGGAACAAAGGGTTGATATGGCGATTTAAACATGCCCCAGAAAGCTGAGAAAGAGAGGGTAAAGCAAGTTAAACCTAACGATATTATTCCCAGTCGTCGGCTGATTTGAGGAAAGAAAAAGATCTTGTTGCGTCGATCTATCTGCCACTGCCCAGATAAGTTACCATAACCCCACAATAACAATGGTGGTAAGCTACAGAGCAAGGCAAACATCACGCTCATTTTCGACATGCTCAGTGGCAGTAAATTACCCTGAAAAGCCGATGTGAAAGCGATGCCAGTCAGGGCGAAAATTGCCTGAGAGCGACACAAATAAGCTAAGGGTAAGAATAGAACGATTGCCGCAATCGGCATGTGCTGATAGACAAAATAAGTCCAATTCGGGTCGATATCTGGTCGATCGACTGCCCATTGTCCGGTAAAATAAATTTGCCAATAGCCCACTCCCATCAAGATTTGGGCGAAGATGCCCAGGGATATCAGTCTGAGGCTATAAGCCATCAACAATACGCCGATTGCCCAGGCAATAAATAACTGGGATGAATCTCCTCGCACATGGAACATTTGCCCCATTAAGCCCATGTTACCACCCAGAATCACCGCTCCCAGAAGCAATAATCCTTGCCCCAATCGTTGTTTTTTCCCTGCTGGTTCTCGCCATAGATAAAATCCCGCCACATTCACAGCAATAAACAAGCTCAACAGCATGACTACTCGCCATTCTCGTGCTAATTGTTGCCAATTTGCCGCGACAAATGTTAGGACACCCATGCCGATTAGCACGCAGCCTAAACCCATCAATAGAACAATGAAACTATTGCGCGATTCTACTTCGAGAGCTGCAAATTGATATCGATGAGATAGCTGTTGATAAAAGGTACGATCGATCGCACCTTCTTCAATCCAAAGATCGGCTTCACGCCGCAGTTGACGACGAAATTTTGTGGGTAACATTGGCGAAATCGGGAAATAGAATAAGTTAGCAATGTTTGGTAGCTTATTCTATTTGAACATGCTTTCGATCGAGCTAATTTCCTGTTTGTGACAGTTTTGAGATTGGCTTCGGGTTATTTATACGTCGGTGGTATCTTGTTCGGCGACTTTACCAAATAAGTATCGATCGCCAATATACTTGAGAATCACCCTGCCTGATTTCGGATCGTCCCTCTCTACCGCTGGTTTAACGACGACTCCTTCCCTACCATGATTGCCACCAATCAAGGAATCACCATCAGAAATTCCTTTGATAACTTCCAGTGAAAAAGCACCTTCATAAATTAATGGTACTTGTTCTACTTGATGTCGATCACATAAGGATTTAAAGATTGGATAGTCAACATACTTACTATCCAACATTAGATCGAATGCTCGGAAATTCATGCGTTTCTCGCCATATGTGTAAGCTTGAATGCCTTGCCCATAGACTTCACCATACAAAATTGCTTGCTTGTGTCCTTGGCTTTTTAAATCCGCTAGTAAGTTTTTGACCCCAATTAATGTGTGCGGAAACCAGTAAGTATTTGTCACCATCGCCATTGAATCTTCTGGTTCTTTGCGCCGTAAAGCTCTCGAACCAGCCATTATTGTCGGCTGTTCTTCGTCACCATGCCAGACAAACCCAACCCTCGCATTAGTGCCATGAATTTTTTCAGTCGCGACAACTAATTCCCCTGTTTCTAACATATTGGGGTAGCTTCGCATATTCTCCAGGTTGGTATATTTTGGAAAATAAGGATCGTCACTGGCACTATCGCCTGCTTGTGCTTTAACTGGTGGATTGTATTTGACTGCCCCGTAAAATTCGGCGACATCTGCACCTATTTCCATCCCAGTTTCTGGCTGAACTACTAATCCAAAAGATGGTTCACCGCGTAATTTAATTCGGTGAACTACTAACACTCGATCGCCATTAATATCAGTCTTCTCAGACAGATAGGCACCAACATTCAATCGTTCGGCAACTTCTTTGGTCAGGACAGTTCCTTGCTCAAAATAAACAACCAAATCCCCAGGTTGATGCACGCCTTTCTTGACACACATTTGCCAACCTTGAACAGTAGCTAATTCTAGTGCATCGGCATTATTGTGGGGTTTGATTTCTAAAATTTCGCAGACTTCGACTTTAATCGTACTCATATTTAATTTTCAAGGTTCGCTAAATTCAGTCTAGCCGATCGCTATGTGGCTTTCTCCAAGCTAACAAAATAATCAGCTAAATTATATTCCGTTCTCTGCGTCCTCTGCGCCTCTGTCTTGATTTGCTAAACCGTCGGGCAACCCGACGGTTTAGCAAATCGCTGCGGTTAAATATATTTAACGATCATTGAGACTTACTCTAGATACTCTTCAACCATTCTAAAATTGCTGGATTGACAATTTCGGGATGCTCATCGTGGGGACAATGCCCTGCGTTGGGGATAGAAACGACTTTAACTGGTTGTCCAGCGGTGGCGAGTTCCTGGTAGACACTGGCACCCTTGATCGGTGTCCAGGGGTCATTTTCGCCCCAGAGTACCAGCAATGGTTTCGTGACTGCTGGTAATAATGATTCGGGGGTCGGCCCTGGTGATGCGGTGAGAATTGAGGCGAAAACTTGCTGTGCGCCTGGATCGCAGGCGGGTGTATGGATAATGTCGATCAGTTCGTCGGTGACGGCTTCACGGCGAGTATAGACCTGATAGAGACTAGTGCGGATGCGAGATTTCTGGCGGACTCGATCGAAGATAAATTTACCAAAGGCTGGCGATGCGACAATGTTGGTGAATATCCCCATCACATTTCGCAAGAGGAAGTTCAATTCGTCAGGGCGATGGTTTAGTCCACCAGCACAGTTGATCAGGACTCCACCCGCACTAATTTCGGGGTGATGAGCTACCAGCATCAAACTGAGTAAAGCACCGATCGAATTGCCGACAAATACCGACGGTTGATTGATATACTCATGCCAGAAGTCTACGACTAATTCTTCCCACAGTTCCATGCTGTAGTCAATTTGAGCCTTGTCCGAACCACCAAAGCCGAGCAGATCGATCGCGTAGACCTGATATCCACCCTCAGCTAGAATTGGGATATTCTTGCGCCAATGATCGATCGAAGCACCAAATCCATGAATTAATAGTAGCGGTTGACCAACACCACTGACTGCATATTTAACTTGGTGTCCACGCCAATTCCAAGTTAATTTTTCACTGCGGATCGATTTCAGAGCTGGAGCTACGGTCATAAATTTGCGTGGGATTGAGGCTACTCTTCCGATCTTAGTAAAAAATTTTTCAGAAAGAAAGGTGTAATTCCGCAAGGGTGAGCGATACTCACCCTGGATCGCTCTTGACAATTCGGTTAAGCGCGATCGGCAGTGTTAACATTGAAGGATTCTGCAAATACTTTGGCAGGATGCTTGATAGTCTCGATCGGTTGACGGGTATCGGTAATCAACCAGTCTAGGGAAGCAGCTTTCATATCGATCGTTGCACCATTTTTATCGACACAATATCTACCAAATACTAGCTTATCGGTTAGCTCAATATCCGCAATCCGCGAATATTCAAACACCACACTATTGTCGATGTGCGCGCCGCTACAAATATGACAATTACGCCCAATCATTGCTGGACCAGTAATTTTGGCACCATCTTCAATCTTGGTCATTCCTCCAATATAGACAGGGCCAGTAATATCGACTTTATCCCAGTTTACCGCTACATTAATCCCTGTGAATACCCCTGGTAACACCTCCGTTCCTGGAATGGGCACATTCTTCACCTCACCCATCAAGACACTGCGGATGGCTTGCCAGTAGTCAGGCACCTTCCCAATATCCACCCACTGGAAGTCCATCGGAATTGCATAAAAAGGTGCGCCCATTTCAACTAGCTTTGGAAATAGATCGCCCCCAATATCGTACTCTTGACCAGAAGGAATATAGTTCAATACTTCTGGCTCAAAAATATAAATACCTGTATTGATATTTGTACTTAAGGCTTCTTCTACGGTTGGTTTTTCTTGGAAAGCTTTGACTTTGCCATCTTCATCCGTGACAACAACCCCATAGCTAGAAACTTCACTGCGTGGAACTGACTTGGTGACAATGGTTGCCAGCGAACCTTTCTCTTTGTGCCACTTAACCGCAGCGGTCAGATCGAGGTCGATGAGTGCATCACCGCACAACACCACGAAGGTATCATCAAAGAAGGGATAAAAATCCTGAATCCGCCGCATCCCGCCAGCCGAACCCATTGCTTGTCCTTCTAGCTCCCCATCTTCCCGAATTGTCCCTTCAAATGAGTAGGCAATTTGGACTCCAAATCGCTGACCATCGTGAAAATAGCTTTCGATTTCTTTGGCGAGATGGCTGACGTTGACCATGATTTCGGTGAAGTCATGCTGCTTGAGCAAATCCACCAAAAACTCCATCACTGGCTTGTGTAAAATCGGAATCAGAGGTTTAGGAATAGTATATGTAATTGGTTGCACGCGGGTACCTTTACCAGCGGCTAAAATCATTGCTTTCATATTAAATCTTATATGCTTAAAATCCCTGCTTGATCACAATTACCAACGTGGCGAGATTTTAGCCACACTAGTAACCATCATATCTACTGTAACAGCGATCGATTCCTGTACCAGCCAGATTCCAGCTAGTTCATGTCTACCGATTCTTGATGCAGTCGCCGAATTTTCAGAGTTTGGTAAAATTCGGCTTGTTCCAGCTCAACTTTAGATTGAGCCGATAATAGTAATAGTGCCCAAAAAACACCCACTCGATCGTGATTTGCCCCAAAATGTTGTCCTGGAGCAGGCGGAAATTTGGCAGACCATAGATCTACCAAGTCTTCGAGCGTCCAAAAGTCTGTCTCGCTAGTGTACTCGACCAGAAAATCAGCAACTAGTGCCGCCATTTCAGTTAGATTCTCATCGTGAGCCAGTCCAGCGATTGTTTCGGTGGCTTGCTTGACGGACATCGCTTTACCCTTGAGTGTACGACGGCGAACTTTTGGCTCGGAAATTTTATCAGCAATTTGGCGGAGCTGCTGGATCAGATCTTGGAGGGTAACGGGACGAGTTTTGGGCGGGGGGGAACTGAGGCGGCGACGAATATGCTTTTCTAAGTTGCGGGGTAAGCCCGTTGTCGCGATCATCTCAAAATCGAGATCTTCTTCAATAAAGTCAAAGTCTTCAGCTTGAGACTGGCTCTGTTCCAGACTTTGGGCTTTGAGCAATACCAGCATTGCCGCCCATAAGAATGCCTGCCCCGACTGTGAGAGGTTGGCTTGTTTATGGGCTAGGGTGGCATCAGCTTGGAGTGGAAGTTTGCTCAGGTGTAAATCGATCGCATCGATCACTTTGACATCCCACGGGTCGATTTCGCCCCGCTGGGCTAGATCGATCAGCATGGCGATGCCCATTTGGGCGAGAGTGTGCGGATCGACTTGGGGTTCGACTAAGGGGGAGGTGTTTTCCCTGTGTGGGGTTGATACCATTGTGAAGATTTCGGTGTAGATGCAGCTTAATTGGTAACTTTACCGCAAATTCAGCCTAATTCATGTTGCACGATCGGATCTTTTGTGATTTTGGGGGTTTGTAGGGTGTGTTACTGCGACAGCATAACGCACCACTTTATCTCACGTTGCACGATCGGATCTTTTGTGGTGTTGCTTCGGCGGTGATGGTGCGTTATGCTCCGCAGTAACGCACCCTACGAGATTAACTTTTTTTCCCAATCTAGAGCTGTCCGCACGATTAGATCGAGATCGTTAAACCGAGGTTTCCAGCCGAGGATTTTGGTAATTCGATCGGCTCCAGCAATTACGCAGGCGGGGTCGCCAGCACGTCGTGCAGCTTCGATTACGGTGAAATCCACACCGGAGATCTGTTTGACTTTTTCAATCACCTGACGGACGCTGTAGCCCTGTCCGTAGCCACAATTGAGGATCTGGCTGGTAGCATCAGATCGATCGAGATAAATTAGCGCGTCTAGATGTGCCCGCGCCAGATCGTCCACATGGATATAGTCCCGAATCCCCGTGCCATCGGGAGTATCAAAGTCAGTGCCAAAGATACTCATCTGGGGAATTTTACCCAGTGCGGCATCGCAAGCAGCGGCGATGAGATGATGGGCTGGCTGGGTTTTGCCCAGACTCCCGCTGACTTCAGCACCAGCGACGTTGAAGTAGCGCAGGATCACATATTTGAGATCCGATGCCAGGGAGTAGTCCCGAATAATCCGTTCGCTCATCAGCTTGGAGCTACCGTAGGGATTGAGCGGTTCGGGAATTGTCTGTTCGGTAATTGGATTGTCTGTGGGCTGTCCGTATACCGCCGCAGTACTGGAGAATATAAACTTGTTGACTCCAAATTGCTGACAGCAATGGAGCACATTTAAGGCATTAACAGTATTGTTGCTGTAGTAATCCAGCGGCTTGGCGACTGATTCTGGAACCGAAATACTTGCCGCAAAGTGCAAAACTGCATCAAAATTATGTTCGGCAAAAACTGTTGCAAGCTGCTGTCGATCGGCTAAATCGCCTACAGCCAGTTTACCATAAGTAATATTGTTGGCATTCCCAGTGGAAAGATTGTCATAGACGATAATATCGTAGCCAGCTTCGCCTAATTGCTTGATCGTGTGAGAGCCAATGTAGCCAGCACCACCAGTAACTAAAATTTTATTGCGAGTCATCGAGTCGGGCGGTAGAGATTGTTACGTCTATAGTACCCAATTATTTGGACTGACTCGAACATCGTCAGCAAGCAGACTCCAAAACTATTTCCAGCGTTTTGCGAGGAGCTGTTCCTCTAAAGCGGCAATCCGAGTATAAGCAGCAGTTAATTGGGCGGTGAGCCGCTGAATTTGAATTTGCGGAGCCAAATCTTGCTCTTTGATCTGGTGATGACTAATTTCTACACCACTACTATCAATCAAAATATCTTGCTGGGCAATGATCCATTCGGTCGAATCTTGTCGATAATTAGATTTACTAGCCAAATTTGGATAGACATTGTTCCGCCCAATAGAACCATCTTGCCGTAGCCGTCGATTGTGCCCACCGACAAGTTGAGTATCCTCACGATTTAGCGGATGTTCGATCGAAGTCTCTTCCTCACTGACAATTTGGGCATCTAGCTGCTGCGCGGCTTCACGCGCCAGGATCTGATAGACTCGATCGACTTTGTGTGTCAGCGCACTAATTTGTTGTTGAATTGATTCCATCCTTACCCCAAAATAACTTTGCCCAATCTTAGGTACTAAATCAATATTTGTTGACTTAGTGCTGAATCATTTAACTTTTGCGAACAATTGTGGTGCTAACTATTAATTAAATGCTAGAAATTCAAGACTTCTTTTCAGCTTGTGTTGGTACCTGGAAAACCGAGCGGACTTATCATTACCCACTCCACAACGAGGTTGAACGTTCCTACACTGAATTTAACGTAGGCACATTAGCCTCGGCAGAAAAATCTCAAATTTCTTCATCTTTCCTGCCGACAGGAAGTATTGCAGATCCGAGTGAGATCGATCGATTTCCAGGCTTTACGATCGGTTTTAATACAGTATCGGAAAAAGGCGATCGAGTCGCAATGAATCTTAAAGCTTTATTTGTACCTGAAAAATCAATTGTCGCCCCACATCTTTTAGCCACAGATCCCCTCGCCCCAGCCATGCCACTCGCGGCTGAAGTGCTCGACAGCACCGAAATAATTCGCGGCTTCTATCTCCGAGATGAAGGCTATTCCGAAACAGGCGCGATTACTGGCAGATTTACCTATCTACCCAGTCGCCAAACCCTAGAGCTAGTAACATACTATAGTCGATCGGTTGCCGTCGATCAGTTACGGTTGATCTCGCCCACATCTAGACTCCGCACGATCGTTACCTATCAACGCCCTCAGCCAGGTGAAGTGCCCACTGTGATTAATTTAGTGGGGTTTGGATTGGAACAGAAGACAGTAGCAATTCCGAATTCAAACTGATTTGCATACGTCGTAGGGGCGGGTTTATGCTAGCCAATCTAGATTTGCAACATTAAGTGATGAACGAACCCGCCCAACCCCACCAGCAACAATCGATTACTGTGAGATTGTCGTTAAAAAATTTGGATCGATCGGGAGGTTCGAGATGGTACCGATCTCTAGATTGCTCGTGGGTTAGGGCGGGTTTGTTTGACAGTTATCGGTAAAAGCGATTTTTGTTAGCATAAACCCGCCCCTACAGATCCATTTATGGGGCAAGCCGATCGATCTGCCATTTCCCATCAACCAATTGATAGCGTAACCTGTCGTGGAGCCGACTGGGACGACCTTGCCAAAATTCAATTTCTTGAGGTACGATCCGCACACCGCCCCAGTGCGGAGGCTTGGGAATTTGGCGATCTTGATATTCGGATTCTAGTTGTTGGAGCTTTTGTTCGAGGATCGATCGATCTGCAATCACGGTACTTTGCTCCGAAGCCCAAGCACCGAGCTGACTACTAGCTGGACGGCTATGAAAATAGCCTGTAGCCTCTGCTTCTGACACAAACTCTACTTTGCCCTCAATCCGCACCTGACGCTCCAGATCGCCCCATAGGAACACCAGAGCGGCATGGGGATAATTTTGTAACTCGACACCTTTTTGGCTATTGTAGTTGGTATAGAAAACAAATCCTCGATCGTCAAAATCTTTCAGCAGCACAATTCGCGCCGAAGGTTTGCCTTCAGCCGTTACCGTTGCTACTGTCATCGCATTTGGCTCCAAGATATCCGCCGCAACAGCTTGCTCGAACCACAGCTTAAATTGCTCGAAGGGGTTCGCTACGATATCTGATTCGAGTAATCCAGCCTGAGTATAGTTTTTGCGTAAGTCAGCGATCTTAGTCATGAACTTAGTGAGGAGTGAATTGTGAACATTCTTAATTCTCAACTTCTAGCATTTGCTTGGCAGCTAACAATTGTTCTTGTTGTTCGTTACTAATTTCAGGATAAGCCAAATCTAATTGTTTGAGCCGACTACAGATAATCTCTGCCACAGTTAGACGAGTGAACCATTTCTTATCAGCGGGAATAATGTACCAGGGAGATAATTCAGTACTAGTATTGTTGAATACATCTGTATAAGCAGCCTGATATTCATCCCAATGTGTCCGCTCTTTGATGTCGCTCACACTAAACTTCCAATTCTTAGCAGGCTCATTAATCCGTGCTAAAAAGCGACGTTTTTGCTCCGCTTTGGAGACATTTAGAAAAAACTTGATAATCACCGTACCATTATTGGTTAAGTACCGTTCAAAATCATTGATTTCCGCAAATCTTTGCTGCCAAATCTGTTTGAGGTTGGCGTTTGGCAATCTTTGAGCAGCAAGTAATTCTGGATGCACACGCACAATTAAAGTTTCCTCATAGTACGATCGATTGAAAATCCCAATTCTTCCTCGTTCTGGCAGGCATTTGTGAGTGCGCCAGAGATAATCATGGTCTAACTCTTCCGGCGAAGGAGCCTGAAAGCTATAGACTTGGCAGCCTTGAGGATTTACCCCAGACATCACTTGTTTAATCGTACTATCCTTCCCCGCCGCATCCATCGCTTGAAAGATAATCAGAATTGAATATTTATTCTGAGCATAAAGAATATTTTGATACTCTGCTAATTGAATAGTGCTAGCAGCTAGTTTGATTTGGGCAGATTCTTTATTTTCAAATTGCCCTGTGTCTGCTGGATTATAATTCTTAAGATTGATATTTTTATCCGGTGGAACGATCATACTTGGTACGGACATAGGTGTATTATATATTAATTGATATTAATAGCCTTGAAAATTGCCTAAACATTGAGTTTTGTAATCAAGCTAGTTGCTTTTAACTGCGAAATTGCTTAGATTCTAAGTGTATATTTCAGGTGAAGATTAGTCATGACAGATCTAGCGCAACAAAAGTGTATTCCTTGTCATGGTGGCGAAGCAGCTATTACCGCCGCTGAAATTGCAGTGCTTCAATCACAAATCCCCGACTGGTGCCAGTACCAAGTCAATGGCGAAGATCGGATCGAGCGGGTATATCGATTCAAGGACTTCAAAACTGCGATTGCATTTACTAATACTGTAGGCGATCTTGCCGAAGCCGCCGCACATCATCCAGCACTGCTGACAGAATGGGGCAAAGTTACTGTAACTTGGTGGACACATACAGTCAATGGATTGCACCTTAACGATCTGATTATGGCAGCACAGACTGATGAATTAGCCAAACAATTTGGCTAGAGTACTTGCTATCTAAATTTTAGCTAGTTCAATCGATAAAAACTGTTCGTGTGGAGTGTAATTAGCCAATGATTTTAGTTTGCTCTATTCTGGCTTGGGGGATGACGCTGACTATTTTGTGGACAGTTTTCTGTCAACTTCAGTCGGGATTTACTAGTGTCAAACGATTGCATCAAGTCCCTTGTTATAAGTGTCAATATTTTACCAATAGCCATCATCTCAAATGTACTGTCAATCCCCACACTGCTTGTTCAGAATCAGCGATAAATTGCGGCGACTATCGATCGATCTGAAAATTTGCTAGACTCTACTATCTTAAAAATGGAACTCTTCCTGATATTAATAAAGCAAAATTGATAAACCCACCTATTATTGCTAATGTTAAAACTACTTTAGTGAATTTTGTTGGTTTCAAAGCTAAATCATTGGTGGTTACTGGTACCATTCTATGGGGAAATAGAGTCGCACTAATGCCAGAAATCATTGTGAACGGCCCAAGAAGAGCTGCCTGAAAATAAAACCGACCGATATACAGAGCTGAGTACCAATTAAAAATTGTTATGATAGTGCCTGCGACAGTCATAAGCAATCCAAGTAAGAACATCTGCTTTGATTTCGATGACATTTTCTTGTGTATCTAGAGTTCAATCTTATTTACAAAGATCTATCTCTAAAATCCGGAAACTTCTGAAGCCATGAACTGAATAGTTGATCGAAAGTGCGTCATTGACCCAGAATAGCTGCTAAGGTCGATTTACGAAGATTCTGATTCATCGAAAATAACGTCTATATCTCTTCGTCCATGCAGAACTCGCACAATCTCAACTGTTGTCTCTAATATTTGATAAAAAATTACAAAATCTCCAGCAGGATAACTTCTCAACCCTGCTAACAATTCAGATCGCACTCTACCGGAACTAGGAAACTTTACCAGCAATCGAAACTTAGACTCGATATTTGCTAATGTACTATCTGCAAAAGCCAATCCACTATATTCAGCCAATCCACGCCAGATATCTCGTAAATCTTGCTTTGCGATCTCGCCAAAACGAATTTGAACACTCATGTCGCTTATCCTAGATCAGCTCGACCTTGAGTTCTAATTTCATCAAATAGCTCATGCAGATTATCTTGAGTATATCCTGTCGATTGTCCTCGATCGAGTTGCTCTACACCAGCTCCTAGATCCCGACGCAATTGGGCTAATTTAAACGATTGTAATTCGGATTCCATCGATTTGACTCGATCGATCAGTGACTGAAAGGCACCAGCTTCTTGCACTACTACCGCAGCTTTACCATTGACTGTCAGCACTAGTGGCAATTGTGTCGCCTGGAGTTGCTCGACATAGGCATTGGCATTACGCTTGAAGTCTGTGAGTGAGTGGATATTGCGCAGATCGATCGTAGACATTAAATTAAGTGTTGAATTCAGCACCTTAATTATAACTCTCATCCGTAAAGGTCGCAGACATCGGATAATGGAAGTCGATCGAATATTTAAAGCTATTATTTATGACTACTGCGGTTCAAACTCCAGCCTTTGCCGAGGGAATTCAGTATTTTGGGGAACTGCTCCCAGGATTCGATACGCATGGAAGTACGCCAGTTATCGCTGCTGGGCAAACGGGAATCACTGATTCTAGCAATCCCACTGCTGCTTTTCAAACCTTACTCTACGCTGACGCGCTGCGTTATCTCACCCTACAAGTCTGTGCTAGCAAGGCATCGGGACATCCTGGTGGATTTGCCAGCCAAGCGGAAGTATATGCTTCACTGGTGATGCTTGGACATAAGAACATCCTCACCGAAGTCGGACATCATGCGCCTGGATTCTATAGTGCCATGTTTCTTGACAGGTCACTCGAAGCGATGGGTATCGACACGGTGCAGCAATTGCGCGATAAATTCCGTGAGAAAGATGGATTGATTGGGCACTTATCTGGCTTTATACCAGGTATTCTCGCTCCAGCAGGGCCACTCGGTCAAGGGCAACATTTCGCTATGTCTGCGGCGAAATTGCACGCGGATAAATTATTCCCGTTCACTGTCGGCGATGGTGGTTTGGGTGAGCCGTATATTATCAGTGCAATTCAACATTTTCATACTGCATTCCCGAAAGTTACCAATTTCTTACCTGTGTTGGTGTGGAATGGTTACTCCCAAGAGCATCACAGTATGGTGTCTACCAAGACTAATCAGGAGATGCTTAGTTATTGGACAGGTAACGGGTTTGAAGAAGTAATTCTAGTTAATGCCAAGGATTTCGATGACAAAAATCAGACGGGTGAATATGTCGATAGTACTTTATTCTCGATCGAACAGCGGTTAGCCTTTACTCAAGCGATCTTAGCTGGTGTGGATAAAGCCGCAAAATCTGCCATGAGTGGGAAACTCACCGTCTTCATCATCAAGCAACTCAAAGGCGCAGGCGTTCACGCCACAGGTTCCAAATCCCATAACCTTTACGCTCATCACACCCTCGATAATGCCGACATCATCAGCGGCTTGAAAACTCGCGCTCTCCATCTCCAAGCGTGGGAACTAGTGCGAACCAACTGCGAACGCGCTGGCGGTGGCTCATCTTCCAAAGTAGCCGTCACCGAATCAGTATTCCCAGTATCCAACCTCGGCACACTCCCCCTCGAAGAATACGCAACAGGCGAAGCCAAAGTATCCACCACCGCAATGGGGCGATTAGTCGGCTATGTCGGACAACAGGATAAAAATTTCATCGTCAGTAACGCTGATGGGAACGAGGCTTCAGGGATTGCCAATATCAATCAAGCCCTAAAAATCATCCACCCCACTACCGATGATTTATACTTCCAAGCACCCGACGGGCAAGTATACGAACCATTGAGTGAAGACGCTTGCGCGGGACTCGCCGCAGGACTTGCCCTCATGGGTGCCCGCACCCTCTGGTGTTCCTACGAATCCTTCGCCATCAACGGTTTACCCATCTGGCAAACCGTCACCCAAGCAATGGCAGAATTGCGCCGCCCCACCCCTTCTACTATCACTCTCTACACCGCAGGGGCACTGGAACAGGGACGCAACGGCTGGACGCACCAACGCCCCGAAATCGAAGCCTACTTCGCCTCAATGATGCGGAATGGCAACGTCTTCCCCGTCTTCCCTCCCGATGCCAATAGCATCCAAGTTTGCTACGACTGGGCATTAACCACCCAAAACAAAGGCGTAATCATCACCGCCAGCAAATCACCCCTACCTATCCGCACCACCTTCGCCCAAACTCGGCAAGGTTTAGCAGATGGCGCGGTAGTCTTGCAAGAAATACCTGGAGACAAGCAAGTAGTCTTCGCAGTTATCGGTGACATGACGTTAGCACCAGCGTTTGAAGCCGCTGCATTTTTAAAAACCGAGGGAATTGGCTCGAAAATCGTCTCAATTATCAATCCCCGCCGCCTCTATCGCCCGAATGATGTCGCATGGGATACCTGTAGCGAACCTGACGGTGGTTTCCTCTCCGATGCTAAGTTTGCCGAAATCTTCGGTGGCAGTGCCCTCATCGGCGTTACAGGTGGCGCACCTGCAATGTTAGAACCTGTGATGTTACGATCGATCTCCCCCCGCGATACCTTCGCCTGGAAGCGCGGCGAAACCACTGCCACCGCAGGTCAATTAATGGCATTTAATGGCATCACTGCCGAGGCTTTACGTAAGCGGGGGTTAGAGCTAATTAAGTAAGTTTTAAAAATCCCTATCTCTATGTTGGAGATGGGGATTTAGTTCTATCTAAAAATGATGGCAAAATTGGCGTGATGGACATCCTAGAGCAAGTTAGACTAGCCGCAACTAAACGGTTGTTATTTCTACCGCATACAATTCGGCAGATGTCTCGTCCAGAACGGATGATTACAACGAAAGATGTTGAAAATGCGATCTTCACGGGTGAAATAATTGAAGATTATCCTGAAGATGCCAGAGGTCATAGTTGTCTAATATTGGGCTATGATCGAGGTAATCGATTTATTCATGTTGTCTGCGCCCCCAAGGATGAATATTTAGCTATCATTACTACATACCGTCCCGATTCAACTCAATGGACACCAGATTTTAGAGGCAGACTTTAAGATGGAATGCTTATGCTGTAAAGCACAGATGAAGAGAGGGACTGTCCCTTTTAGTATCGACAGAAATGGCTATCATATTTCGTGGGATGCTGTTCCTGCCTGGGTGTGCGAACAATGTGGAGAGTCATTATTAGAAACTCAAGAAGTCGATACTATTCAAGATGCGCTAGCAGCTCTCGATCGTGATACTGTTTCGTTAGTTGCCCGCGTTTAAAATAATCGATCTCCCCCCGCGATACCTTCGCCTGGAAGCGCGGCGAAACCACTGCCACAGCAGGTCAATTAATGGCATTTAATGGCATCACTGCCGAGGCTTTATGTAAGCGGGGACTAGAGCTAATTAAGTAAGTTTTAAAAATCCCTATCTCTAACATGGAGATGGGGATTTAGTTCTATCTAAAAATGATGACAAAATTGACGGGAGGGACATCCTAGAGCAAGTTAGACTAACCACAGCTAAACGGTTGTTATTTCTACCGCATACAATTCGGCAGATGTCTATTGCCATATATCTAGAGAATTTTTTCTAATCCGTAGACTAGGGATTTTAGTCCCAAAATCTTGCGGACGGCTAGAAGTACTCCTGGCATATAACAGGAGCGATTTGTAGTGTCATGGCGGAGGAGGTAGATTTCCCCTGGAGCACCGAAGATAATTTCTTGGTGGGCGATGTAGCCAGGGAGCCGAACGCTGTGGATGCGGATATTTTCATCGGCGATGCAGCCCCGCGCACCAGCAATCTTTTCGGTTTCGGTGACACTAGGGGAGTTAAAGGTTTTGCCGAGTTCGCCGAGTAGTTGAGCAGTTTGAATCGCGGTACCACTGGGGGCATCAGCTTTTTGGTTGTGGTGGAGTTCGATGATTTCCACATGCTCAAAGAATTTGGCAGCTTGAATAGCGGCTTGCTGCATCAGGATTACCCCGATCGAGAAATTGGGGATAATCAGACAGCCAGTACTTGCTTTGTCGGCAAATTCGGCTAGCTCTTGAATCTGAGTGGTACTTAATCCGGTGGTACCAACCACTGGACGCACGCCATAAGCGATCGCCGATCGAACATTTTCGTAGATACTATCAGGATGGGTAAAATCGACCATTACAGCGGGTGCTTTTTCCTGGGATACCATCGCCAGGATTGCCTGCATGTCGTTCATAACGGGGATTTCCAATGCGCCACAGCCAGCAATCTCGCCGATATCTTCGCCCTGAAATTTGGGATTGCGATCGATCGCTCCCATTAGCACCATATCTGGGGCATTAGCGATGGCTCTAATTACTTCTAGTCCCATTTTCCCTGCCGCCCCATTGACGACGACAGGTATTGGCGATTGAGTACTCATGGTCGATCTTTTCCTTGGCTGACAACTTCACATTGTTTATTATGACATCAAAGGTTTACGGCTTTTCGATCTTCGATCGGGGGTGAAAGGATTGGGTTTCTAGTTAATAGATACACTCAATTTAGCTGCTGTCGTCAAGATGATCGAAATCAAAATTAATTTGGGTATAATTACACTGAGAGACTCATCGCATAGTTGAAACATTCAACGATCGAGTCGCGTTGCTCGATCCTTATCTACTCCTACCTTTTCGGCAATGACAAAACCCATTTTACTTTCAACTCCACACATGGGCGATTACGAACATAAGTTCGTGACTGAAGCCTTTGAAACCAATTGGATCGCCCCAATTGGCCCCCATGTTGATGCTTTCGAGCGAGAATTCTGTCAAACAGTCGGTTCTAGCCATGCGGCGGCGGTAACATCCGGTACGGCTGCGCTGCATTTGGCTCTGAAGCTGGTTGGGGTGGGAGTTGGAGATGAAGTATTTTGTTCTAGTCTAACTTTTTCGGCAAGTGCAAATCCGATCGCTTATTTAGGTGCCAAGCCTGTCTTTATCGACAGCGACAGAATATCCTGGAACATGGATCCCAATTTACTAGTAGCTGCCCTAGAGCAAAAAGCAAAACTGGGCAAACTGCCAAAAGCAGTAGTACTCGTCCACTTATATGGACAAAGTGCCGATATCGATCCGATTCTCAAGGCTTGCGATCGTTATGGCGTGCCGATGATTGAAGATGCGGCGGAAGCTCTAGGTGCGACTTATAAAGGCCGTTCACCTGGTACCTTTGGTAAAATTGGGATCTTCTCATTCAATGGGAATAAAATTATTACCACTTCTGGTGGTGGGATGTTGGTGTCGGAAGATGCCGAAATGACTGCCAAAGCTAGGTTTCTGGCTACCCAAGCTCGCGATCCTGCTCCTCACTATCAGCACTCCGAAATCGGCTACAACTACCGCCTCAGCAATGTTTTAGCGGGGATTGGACGGGGGCAATTGATGGTGCTCAAAGATCGAGTCGCTGCTAGACGACACAATTGTGAAGTCTATGAGCAAGCTTTGGGCGATGTACCTGGAGTTGAATTTATGCCAGAAGCGGCTTGGGGTCTTTCGACTCGCTGGCTGACTTGTCTAACGATCGATCCTGTCGCTTTTGGGGCAGATCGGGAACAGGTGAGATTGGCTCTGGCTGACGCACAGATTGAGGCTCGCCCCGTCTGGAAACCATTGCACCTACAACCTGTGTTCCAAGATTGTGAATGCTTTGGTGGGGAGGTTTCTGAAGATCTATTCGATCGAGGATTGTGTTTACCTTCTGGTTCTAATTTAACGGATGAAGAACTCGATCGGGTAATTCAAGCTATTCTTAAGGTCAGAAGTTCGGCGACTGTGAAGGTTGCTGCTTCGGTTAGTTCATAGTAGATATTAGGTGATTCCCAGAAATGAATACACCCTGGGTTTTGGTTTCGGCTCCGCTCAACCA
>JANNDL010000033.1:0-15213 GCA_031387665.1 Chamaesiphon sp. OTE_75_metabat_95
CAGACGTTCGCGTTCTGGGTGCGTTGTAAGGTTGTTGTCATTGGTTTATGATTGCTTGTTGTTTCCGAGGAAACGGTATGTATTTATCTATGTCTCTAATTTAACTCGATTGTTAACGTTTGTAAAGTTTTCTCAGGTTTGTTGACCTGATGTAGATCATCAGGTTTGATTATGTTCGCAGCGGAGGTTGATACTAGGTGTAGTTTCCATGCACTGAAGATATTGGATTTAGGTGTATTATGTGAACAAATGTGCATTTAGCTAAATCTTGCGACGAAATTAGGCAGAAATTCACACATTATCTACCCACGAAACAATTGCCATGAGTCAGGTCAAAAAGTTTAACTATGTCAAGTGGAGTTTTATTTTAGCGGCAGTTGGAACTATTTGTGCAGTCCTTACTGTTCCAGAGATTAGAAAAATCACTGGATTATCGACAGATAATTCAGCTTCTTCACAAAAGGAAGTGCATATCAACATATATACAGAGGCAGGGGAAGCTCTAGCTGGAGTAAAAGTGCAGTTTATTTCTAAGGGAGCACCTGAAATTCAATACACAGATAGCAATGGTTATGCAAAGGTGAAGATTACCAGTGCAGGAGATGTGCGTATTAACCTGAGTAAAAGTGGCTATCCAGTTCAGGACTTTAATATTAACTTGGCAAACGAGCAGGATACTAATAGAACGATTCGTTTGAGCAAAACAGGTCAACCTGAAGTGAAATCTTCAACAACCACTCCAGGTGATGCCGCTGCTACTTCCATATCCGCGCTCGTTGCTTTTGCCCAGCCATCGAAAGAAATCCTGTGGACGGAGACGGCTTCAAGTTTAATCGAAAATATCGATCAAGATTTCACATACACATGTCCCAAAAATGGCACAGTCGGTAATGTTTGGGGTACAGACTTTTACATGAGTAATTCTTCAATCTGTAGTGCTGCCGTTCATGCTGGTGCGATTACTGCTAAGGATGGAGGAAAATTTCAAATAAAAATTCGTCCAGGTGAAGAATTTTACAATGGGACTTCCCGTTATGGCGTGACGAGCAATCGTTATGGACAACATAAAGGTAGCTTCATGTTTGCGAATGCCGTGGCTCGCTCTGCACCTGGAGAACAGGTGGAGATTATCGAATGGAATGAGACAGCTTCAAAACTGAATGGAAAGTTAGATCAAGATTTTACATACAAATGTCCCCAAAATGGCACAGTCAGCAGTGATGTGCAGGGAACAGATATTTATACAAGTGGTTCGTCGATTTGTAGTGCTGCTGTCCATGCAGGAGTTATTACGGCTAGGAATGGCGGAAAAGTCAGAATTATAATCATTCAGGGCGAAAATTTTTACAATCCTAGCAAACGGAATGGTGTTGTTAGCAGTCGTTATGAAAGCTATCCTTGGAGTTTCAAGTTCATGAAAGGGGTTTAGAGTTTCGATTGCGTCACCGAATAAATTAATATAGCCTGAATCGATCGACCGGAATACATTCCATACCCTAATTCGTGAGATGATTGGGAATCAAAATTAGATTGGGTGCTGACTGTGAAATCATTACTGCAAGTGTTTCAGAGCCGGAAAATGGCTGCGCTGCTATTTATCGGTTTTTCATCTGGACTGCCAATTTTACTGATCCTGAAAACGCTGCAATCCTGGATGACTGATGCTGGAGCTGGTCTGAGCAACATTGGTTGGTATAGTAGTCTGGTAGGCTTCCCCTATGCTTTCAAGTACCTGTGGTCGCCGCTGCTCGATCGATATGCCCCGCCATTTTTGGGTAGAAGGAAAGGATGGCTGCTGATTATTCAATCATTGCTGGTGCTGTCGATCGGGTCAATGGCACTACAAGATCCCGCTCAGAATCTAGAGTTACTAGCGGTCAATGCAGTAATTGTCGCTTTTCTAGGCGCATCCCTAGATATCGTTGCTGATGCCTATCGGACAGAGGTACTGACTGAAGCAGAGCTACCAGTTGGAGCGAGTATTTTTACCACTGGCTATCGGATTGCGCTGATTGTATCTTTTGCTGGTGCATCCAAGTTATTTGCCAATGTTTTTCAGGCTTGGCAGCCAGTTTATCTGGTCATGGCAGGGTTTATGTTGGTTAGTCTACTGCTGACTTTGATTGCACCCGCTACTAATGAGGCAAAAGCTCCAGAAACACTCGCTGATGCAGTCGTATTACCATTTGCGGACTTTTTTCAGAGACGGGGACTGGTTTATGGTCTATCTGTACTGCTCTTTATCGTCTCATACAAGGTGAGTGATGCGATGATGAATGCGATGTCGATTTCCTTTCTGAAGGCTTCTTGCTTTACACAGGTGGAAATTGGCGACATCAATGGCTTTATGGGGATGATTGCGGCAATCGTTGGTGCCTTACTAGGTGGGGTGATCTTGACTCGGATGAGTATTTTCAAAGGGTTGTGGATCTTTGGAAGTTTGCAGGCACTAGGAATTATCTTCTACTTTGCCCTGGCACAGATCACTAATCCAGATCCAATGGTCGTAGACATTGCTGCTGCCTGTAAGAATGCAGTCAGGCAACCTGGTGCCGATCAATTATTTTTACTTTCCATCAACGCTGAAAACTTCTTTGGGGGAATGGAATCTTCTGCTTTCGTCGCCTTCTTGATGAGTATGTGTCGGAAATCCTTCACAGCTACTCAAATCGCTTTACTTTCTAGTCTGATGGCATTAAGTAAGATCATTGTCGCGCCCACTGGCGATTGGGTCAAGTCACTAGGCTGGTCAAATTTCTTTTTGGTGACGATGGTAGTGATTATTCCTAGTTTGCTGCTGTTGATTTATGTCGCTCAATTGACCACCGCAATTACCCGCGAGACGAGAGCTGCGGTGTTCAACGATCTCACAAACAGATTGGGTGTACTGTCGCCGGAACTAACCACGAAATTTCAGAAATTGAGTCTCAGAGAACTAGAGAACCTCAGTGATGAATCAGTGAAATTTGAGCAGATGGATAGTCTGACCAAATGGTTCACGCCCCAAGGAATGTCAGCACCAGATGTGCTGTAGACCCCTAGATTAATATTTGTTACAATTATTAATGTCTAACCCATAGTTGCTGTTCGATTTTATGACTTTTATTCGCCAGAATGTCGGCCCATTCGTGATCCTGCTCATTTTCCTATTTGCCCTAGTCGCAACCAGCGCGAGAATTTTTCTACCCACAGACATGTCTGGTCCGGCACCAGTGACTGGATCGATCGTGATTCAAAGCTTATTGATGTTATTGAGACTCTAGCTACGGCAATCCTACATGAGAAGCGTAATCCCCAGGGGCGGGCACAAGGCACCGCCCCTACAGGTTAACGTTACTGCATAGAACTCAAATAGGATCGCTACAGTTCACAGGATTAGTTCGGCTAGTCCTAGATATTTTACGCCGTCAGGACTGACTTCAAATCGACAGGGCAGTACTTCCAATCCCTTGGCTACTGCCGTCCGTAACAATTGACCGTAGATCGGATCGGTTGTATCACCAGGGGAAAACTTAGCTTTATCACTGCGATTGATCAGGTACAACATCACAGAACGACTGCTAGGCATTGCTTCAGTTAGTTCTCTCAGGTGCTTTTGTCCCCTGGTGGTTTCGGTATCGGGAAAGACGGCGACATCATCGATCGACCAAGTAGTATTCTTCACCTCCAGATAGATCTTCTGCTCTCCATCCATCAGTAAAAAGTCTATCCTGCTGCGGCTGTCTTGCCCATAGACTACTTCCGATCGAACATTGTCATACAAACCGAGTTCGGGAAACAGCCGCTGCTCCAGGGCGATCTTAATTAGTTTGTTGGGCAGCGCGGTATTGATCCCAATCCAGACATCATCCATGTAAATCATCTCCCAGGTGTAGGCGAGTTTCCGCTTGGGATTGTCATGAAAGGAAACCTGCACAGGCGCACCAATCTGACAAACTCCAGTCATTGGGCCAGTATTCGGACAATGAGCGGTAATTAATTCGCCTGTGTCGAGCTGGATGTCGGCGAGGAATCGCTTGTATCGCTTGATAAGTACGCCGGAGTGGAGTTGGGGGTAGTTGTAGAGCAAGGGGGTGGAGGCGTTGGAGAGTGGGAGAGTGGGAGAGGATGAGACTGGGGGAGAGGGGGACTTCGGATAATGAAAGTATTGATTGCGAAACCACTAAACCACTATTCACCATTCACTAATTCATAGTAGCTAAATAACTTTCCAAATGATTTAGATCGATCGACATTTGTTCGATGATGGGGGTAATGTTGGTGATTTGGTTGTCAGCGGCTAATGCTTCAATTTGTTTGGCGGCGGCGGTGATGCTGATAATGCCGACGTTTGCACTAGCACCTTTGATATAGTGGGCTTCATGACCGATCGCTAGCAGATCTCGACAGGCTACAGCTTGCCGCAATTCCTCGATATGAACTTTGACATCTTCTGCCAACATTGTCAGTAGTTCTAATTCAAATTCTGGGTCATCTTCGGAAATTTGATGCAATTGTTCCCAGTCAATATCGGCGAAATCATTCATGAGGTGGTGCAGTCGCGAGGGTAGAAGCGATCACTATTTTATCTCGTTCGAGTAGCATGTAACATCATTACCGCCAAATCGATCGACTATCGATTATCCCTAGAGCCTAAAGCCCAAAACCTAAAGCCTGTCATATGTTTCAAACTACCCGTCGCCGCCTAGCAATTTGGTACACTACTGTCACGGCGATCGTTTTATTGGTATTTGCGATCGGGATGTACGTCTACGTTCGGGGTACGCTGATTGAGCGGATCGACGATACCTTAAATCATGTCGTGGAAGTGGTGAGTAGATCGATTTCGATCGATCGAGTTTACATACCTGGAGCGAATAGTCAGTTTGAAATCAATGTGGCGGCAAGTTTCAAGGATGACTCAGACAGGCTCGATGACGACAGAATCGATCTAGAATTATTTAATGCTAGTGAAAAACTATTGTGGTCTACTCTGCGCGAACCGCTACATCTGCCAGTTTGGATCGATCTCGATGGTGAAACTGTGCGAGTGGGTAATGACCGAATTTTGCGGCAGATTACGGCACCAGTCAAAAAAGACGGTGTACTGGTGGGATTTCTCAGGGTGAGTCATCCTTGGTTTGAAGTAACTAAGCCGACAGAGCTGTTGCTGGTGGATTTGTCGATCGGTACTTCTCTGGTAATAGCTAGTGTCGCTGCCATTGGCTGGTTTCTGTCGGGAATCGCGATCGAACCTGTCAAAGCATCCTACCAGCAGCTCAAACAGTTTACCGCCGATGCGTCCCACGAACTCCGCAATCCGATCGCGATCGTCCAAACCAATGTCCAAGTGGCTCTCACTGAGGAACCCTTATCACCTCAACAACGCCAGCAACTCCAAACGATCGAACGACTGACTCGTCGCCTGGGGCGGTTGGTAGACGATTTATTATTTCTCGCGCGACAGGATAGTAGCACGATTACTCCCAATTTTAGCTCTGTACCCCTCGACGCGCTGCTAATGGAAACGATCGAAGAACAGCAGTTAGCGGCTGCTGCAAAGGGGATTAAGCTGACACTGGAGATTGTCGATCCGGTGGTAGTCGATGGGATTAATCCAGAACCGAGCGAACTGGCGATCTTTAATCTCAGTGGTGATTGGGATCGACTGGTGCGACTATTTACCAATTTATTGACTAATGCGATTCAATATACGTCGCCACATGTCGATCTGTCATCACAAATCAATGTTCAACTCAAGCAAATAATTCGACAGAATACGCCCTATCTTCAGGTCAAAGTTCAAGATACGGGAATGGGGATTCCCAGTGAGGCAATTCCACATTTGTTCGACAGGTTTTATCGGGTCGATCCAGCGCGGACAGCCAATAATTCTGATGTTAGCAGTGGTTCGGGTTTGGGACTGGCGATCGTCAAATCGATCGTCATCAGTCATCAGGGTGAACTCTCGATCGATAGTCAAGTCAATCTCGGCACAACAGTGACTGTGATCTTCAAAAGTCAAACCTAATTGACCGTATGCTGTGCCAAAGGCAGGCTTACGCCAACGCGAACAAAACCGCCGAGCTGCTTTTACGAGCAGCTCGGCGGTTGTGAGCGGAAGCTGATGAGGGGTAAGCTACATTTTGCTTCTCAATGACACTAACTGATTTCTAAACCCGCTGCTGTCAACAGTTGGGATCGATCGACCGAACTAACGACTTCTTCTTTGGGGAGTGAAGCAGGGAACAGGTCGGCAAACTGGAGGTGTCGGAGGTGGACAGATAGGAGGTGTAGGTTCTACGCAACGACGGCGACGTTGACCAAAACCACCAAAGATTTTGGCGGTTTTAGTTGTTTGAAGTTCATTCAAAAAGCTGTCTGCACCTGCAAATAAGTCGCTACCAGCAGAGTTTAAATTAGAAATGTTAAGGTTAGCCATGTTCGGAATCAATCCTAATAATTACAAGTTTGATTTTAAAAGAACGGTTGGGACAGAACTGTTGATTGCTGTCTTCGCTCTTGAATACCATCATGCCTGATTGATTTTGAATTAGCAATACTTTCTGTCCTATAGAAAAGACACAATGATATCAATAAGATCTATTTAATTTAGCTGATAAATAAAAACAGCATGTCAACGCAATACAATTGAATTAATTCTAGCTATTTTCTCGCTATTTGACAGACATTCGATCGAAATCAGCAGACATAATTGAGTTAATTTTAGCTAAAAGAGTCGCTGAGGAGAGTCTAGACAGTAAGATTCTGGATAAATGAGGCGACTGCTGAAATGAACCTAAAATAACGTGAGTTTTCCTTGAGGAAAGGCTACGCGAACAGAACGAAACACTTATAGTTCAGGGCGGTGGTTGAGCGGAGCAGATCGATTTTACGCAGAACTCACGTTAAAAGAATAGAGAGGCTCTTAGAATCCAAGAACCTCTCTATTCTTTTAAGCTGATGAAGAGTAACCTTCGTTAGATATCTAACTACTAATTGCATTCTAGATTCACATCGTTGGCAATTAGTTAAAGCAAAACTACTTCATCGGCTCGGCAACCGCTGTTATTTGAAGATTAGCAATCTTTGTTCCAACCACGATCGGACTTCCAACTGCGTTCCTTTTTATAGTAAGAGCTATCGTCACATTTCTCTTTGTAGCTATAATCGCATTCTTCCTTTTTCTTCCAGCCACTGTCCTTTTTCCAGCCGCTATCTTTTTTCCAGCCGCCGCCACGCCAACCGCCAAAAATCTGAGTGGTTGCAGTTTTTTGGAGTTCGTTCAAGAAGCTATCTGCACTTACGGATAAGTTGATATCAGCAGTCGTTAAATCAGAGATTTTAATCAAAGTCATTTGTAAAGTCAGTCCTAATTATTCCAAAGTTGATTTTAAAGTTGCGGTCGCGGTAGAAATACTGAACTACAACAACCGCTCTTGTAAACCATGATGCTCGACTAGTTTTGGATTGACAACCCCTTGTGCTTGATCGAAAGGACATAATGCTATGTGTAATATCAATTTTCCTTGTGAAATAGATTACACACGTAGTTTAAGAGAGCATCGTAACTTGTACTGTCGTGAAATATGTACTCAGTTCCGACATCATCAAGGTTTTAGAGCTTGAAATGGTACCTTTTGACTCAGCAAACCGCTATCTGGATGAATTAAAATTGGTTAAATCAAATTCTAGCAACTAGTAATTTGGAGACATAATTGTATTAATTGACGCTGAACAATTCTCCAAATTGAACCGAACACAAAACTTTTCAAAAAAACTGCTGAGATCTCCAAAGATCTCAGCAGTTCTATTTTTAGGCTAACGAGAAGGTAATGGATACTGGACATTCAAGTAGCACCAATTGCGTTCTAGACTCACCTTAGTCGGCAATTAGTGCGTGAAGTCCAACGGCTTAACAGCAGATTGGCTAGAACCGATCTACTGTTAAGTAGCTATTGTCGTTTTAGCGACCGCCGCCACCACCATTGCCGCGACCGCCACCACCACCGTTGCCACGACCGCCGCCACCGCCATTGCCACGACCGCCACCGTTAATGCTATTGTCTGGCACCAAAATAGGAGGCTCACAAGCAGGAGGGGTAGACCAGCAACAGTAGTCAGTCGTGCGACGACTGCTGCGACCACGACGACCACCCGAAATCTGCACAGTATCAGTTTTTTCGAGTTCAGTTAAAAAGCTATTTGCACTTGCAGATGAGTCGCTACCAGCAGCATCTAAATTTGAGATTTCGATAAAAGCCATATTCAGAATCAATCCTATTGTTACAAAGTTGATTTTAAAGTTGCAGTTGCTGTAGAGATATTGAACTACAACAACCGCTCTTGCAAACCATCATGCTCGACTGATTTTGAATTGACAACCCTTTTTTCTCAATCGAAAAGACATAAAACTATTGATATCATCTATTTTCATCAATAAATGAGTAATCTAAATCCGCTGTAAGCCGCCTAAATGAATTAACATTCGTCACTGTTAATTTAATTTGGTATTAATAGACACAGTTTTAAGACATAATTGTGTCCATTAATACTAAATTATGGAGAGAATCTCATTGTTTGAGCGGAGGTTGCTCGCCCTCATCTCACAAGGCAAAATCATAGCAATCGGATCTCAAAGGATCGAGATATGGTTGCCATAGATCTAGTCCAGCAATCGTCCATTGCTGCTGGATTAGCTCAAATTTGTCAGTGGTGGTGGTTCGATTTTGCTCCATCGCGGCGATTAAGCCTTTGGCAACCAGTTCACATCGCTGCATCCCAAAGCTACCGTCGGTTGGTACTTCCGCTAGCCCCAACCCTGGAGCTAATTGTTTACTAAATAGCGGCACATTGGCTGAAAACTGAGCTTGATGTGCTTGGTGAAGTCGGGCTAGTACTGGCTGGATTGCTAGATAGCCAGCTTGAGACAACCGGAGCGTGCCAGCATCGTAGCGATAAAACAAAGCCGGATCGTGAAGAATAGCAAACTGAAAGGGAATTTTTAATCTATTTAATTCATGAGTGAGCTGGGTGGCGATCGCAACTGCCGCTTCAGGAGTAAAGTTGAAATAAAGTTCGAGGGACTTTACCGCGCTATTTGGCTGATCTACTTTGGGCTTACCCGCATTGCCGACAATGATATAGGTATCTTCGCCAACGAGACTAGGTGGTAAGTAAATCGGGATCGTCCAGATCGCAATAGTCGGCTAGATATCTGACGATCAGAATGGAATTTTCAGGGTCAAAATATAATAATTTAGGCAACAAATTTTCTATTTTCTGCCCAAGCTCAGGAAATAATTCAATTAGCTGTTGAATCTGCCAAACTGCTAGAAACTCTCCATGTGACTCCTGTTTGACTAATAAGCTGCTGCTGTCAGCGAAGTTAATCAATAGATTAAAATTCTTGGCTGGAATCGCCACGATCTTACTAGTAGCTCGATCTGCGAGAGTGCAGTAGTTTCGATCGCTTAAATATTCAAAAATATTGTTTGTGTCTAAGATAGTTGTCATTTTAATCCTAATTAAAGTATTGGATTTGGTGATAATTGTAATTAGATTTTGTGGTGATATTGAGAGTGATGTCAATTAAGCAAGATTTTGATAGTGCAATATTTGATAGATTTTTTACATGAATTATCTAAGCATAATCCGCCAAATTGCTGATATTAATTTCAAGCAATTTGGAGCCTACGCTTGATTCTCACAATCTGAAGCCTATGCACAGGATTAGACGATCGAAATAAATTAAGCATTATTGCTGATTCAATCGTTCTGTTTTGCAACTAAATATAACTGAACTATAGCAGATTACTATTTCTATTTGGGTTGAAGATTATTAGCCATTCTGACAAAACATTACTATTCGTAACTTAAAAGTTAAGAGATAGTTAAATGAATATGTTACAGTCTAAATATCATATAGTATTTTTCAATAACAAATAAAAGATATTATGATTCAAACCAAACAATTTACTCAAGGAAAAATAGCGGGTCGATACCTAACAGAATTTCAACGGCAGCTACTGAAGAAAAATCTCAAGACAGAGCAGACGCATGAATATCGACAGCGGATCGAGATCATGCTGATGGCAGACGAAGGCAAGACTCAAAGCCAAATTTGTCGGATATTAAGCTGTTCCCAATTGACTGCTCGGCACTGGATTTTTGTTGCTAAATCTGGTCAGGCGCACAACTGGCAAGCACAGCCGATCGGTCGGCCAAAAATAGTTACTTCTGATTATTTACAACGGCTCAAAGAGCTGATTTGTGCTAGCCCCAAAGATTTGGGCTATCCATTTTCACGCTGGACTGGGCACTGGTTAGAAAAACATCTAGCGAGTGAATTTGATATTGTGGTGAGTGCCAGACATATCAATCGGTTGATTGAAAAAATCGAGGTTGAAATTGAATTAGTATCTAAACCAGAGTCAACTCCAGATCAGAGTGATAGATCTTGCCATTTAGTCATTGCGGACTTATCCGATTATCATTTCAAGGATTCTCCACCTGATTAGGGTTGGATTTGTGCTTAGTCACTAACCACCCGCGACTAAAGTGCGGGCTAGCAAAAGTCCACTTAAGTGGACTTTTGCTAGTAGTAGCCCGCGATTTATCAGCAGGGCGGTTGAAAACTAAGTACAAAAGTCTAGTAATTGTCCGCTGGATGAAACCACTTTGACTCAAGCCTAAAGCCTAAATATTATGGTTCAAAAAATTGTCCTCAGCTCGGCATCAGATGTGCGAATCGCGTCGGCTTTGCCCAAACGACTAATTCAAGTCTTGGGCGCAGAAATCGCCGATCGAGATCTGACTCAGCTTCAAGCTCACACCCAACTAATGACAGTTCACCCAGGTCAGAGTTTTTGGGACTCTGAGGAATGTCAGCCAGGTATTTATATCGTCCTCGCCGGAAAAGTCCGCTTATTCAATCTCGATCGGGAGCGAATTGCCACATTAACTGTTGGTCAGAGTTTTGGTCAGAGTACGCTTTTTCCCGATCCTGATTTTAGTCCCTATACGGCTAAAGCTGCCCTAGTAGTGAGTGGGGTCGAAATTTTAGTCGGATTTGTACCCAAACCAGAGATTGAGTCCTTGTTGGGCGAATATCATCAGATCCAGGATCAGATGAAGTCACAGGCTCAACAGCTTGAATCCATTATCTGTGGTGAGTTTGAGGCGGAGACATCGGTGATTCACACCCTCGAACAGGGACTTCAATCTCAAGCACCGATTATTAACCTGCGAAAGTTGATCCTCGCACCAGTTCTTAAGTCCAATCGGCAAGTCAAAGCAAAACAGCCACCGCGCCCAACTGAGGCTGTCCCCAAAAATAAGTTTAAAGAGGCTTATTTCCCCAATCCCAGCCAGCAAGTGGGGCAATGGTGGAAAAAAGTTACCCACAGCTACCCGTTTTATGCCCAGCACAGTGCCTCTGATTGTGGTGCCGCCTGTTTGGTGATGATCGGTAAGTATTGGGGCAAGGAGTTCAATATCAATCGACTGCGGGAGTTTGCCCACGTTAGTCGGGATGGCGCGTCCCTGGATGGAATGGTCAATGCGGCTGAGATTCTGGGGTTCAATAGTCGTCCGGTGGAGGCTAGTCTCGATCGATTGGCAGCGCAACAGCTACCTGCGATCGCCCATTGGGAAGGCGGTCACTATGTAGTGGTATTTGAAATTAGCCGCAGGTTCGTGATTATCGGCGATCCGGCGGTGGGACAGCGGAAGTTGACCCATAGTGAATTTGTCAAGGATTGGACGGGCTACTGCCTACTGCTGTCGCCGACTTTAGCTCTCAAGCAAAACGAGCATACCTCTACTGATTTTTGGCAATTATTTCAGTTGGTTACGCCCCATAAGATGGTGATTGCCGAGATTTTTATTGCTTCGATCGTGTTGCAACTGTTTGGGCTGGTATCGCCGATTTTCACCCAATTAATTTTGGATCGGGCGATCATGCACAAGTCTACTAATAGTTTGACTGCTTTTGCGATCGGGCTGCTGATCTTTGGTGGATTCAAGATTGCGATGTCGGCATTGCGCCAATACCTGATGGCACACACCGCCAATCGGATCGATACTGCTCTGGTAGTCGGCTTTATTCGCCATACTTTTAGCTTGCCGCTGAGTTATTTTGATTCACGACATGTGGGCGATATTATTTCGCGGATTCAGGAAAATCACAAGATTCAGACTTTCATCACTGGGCAATCTCTGGGAGTGCTGCTCGATCTGATGTCGGTGTTTGTCTATGCCACTCTGATGTTTGTCTACAACTGGAAGCTGGCACTGGTGACGCTGATTTCGATTCCGCCATTTATCATTCTCACTTTTGCCGCTACCCCATTTCAGAAGCGGATGTCGCGGGAGATTTTCAACGCTTCCAATGCTGAAAATAGCTATCTCATTGAAGCACTCAACGGCGTGCGGACAGTCAAATCCATGTCGGTGGAAAAAGCTGTGCGCTGGAACTGGGAAGAAAAACTAACTAAAGAAGTCACCCAAAATTATCGCGGTCAAATGCTGGGGATTAAGATCCAGGCAATCAGCTCGGCGATCGATATTATTAGCAGTACTGCCCTACTGTGGATTGGATCTTCTCTCGTGATTTCCGGTGAGTTTACGATCGGTCAATTGTTTGCATTTAATATGCTAGCGGCGAATGTGATTAGTCCATTTGAACGACTGGCAGGACTGTGGAGTAGCCTCCAAGAAATCGGGATTGCGATCGAACGATTGTGTGATGTGATTGAAGCTAAACCTGAGGAAGACCAAGATTCCCAGCAGCAAGATCTGGGTGAGCTTCAGGGCTATGTCAAGTTCAAGAATGTCAGCTTTCGCTATAGCAAGGACAGTGAAATTAATGTCCTAGAAAACATTAATTTTGAGCTTCAACCAGGTCAAACGATCGCCCTCGTCGGTCGGAGTGGATCTGGTAAAACCACCCTGGCAAAATTGATTTTGGGGTTATATCGACCCACTAGCGGCAAGATTACGATCGATAATAAAGACCTTAAAAATATCTCGTTACAGTCCTTGCGATCGCAAGTTGGCGTAGTCGATCAAGATACGTTTTTGTTCAGTGGTACAGTCAAGCACAATATCACCCTATCCAAGCCAGGTGCCAGTCAAGTCGAGATTCAACGCGCCGCCGAACTTGCTGGAGCCGATGAGTTTATTAGTAAAATGCCGATGGGTTATGCCACGGAAATTGGGGAGGGGGGCAGCATGTTATCGGGTGGACAACGGCAGCGATTAGCGATCGCCCGCGCTTTATTAAATAATCCCCGCCTGCTAATTTTTGATGAAGCTACCAGTAGCTTAGATACCGAATCAGAGCGAATCATTCAAGAAAATCTCGAATATATTCGACTCGATCGCAGCACAATTATTATTGCCCATCGGCTTTCCACTGTCCAAAATGCTGATCTGATTCTAGTCTTAGACAAAGGCGTTTTGGTAGAAAGTGGTACCCATCCCCAGCTCATGGCAGAACGCGGTCAATACTATCATCTGAATCAACAGCAGATCGTCACAATCAGGGAGTAAGATCATGTACGGAAAAACACACGAAGACGTTCAGATTAAATCAAATATTGTCGCGTTTGATAGCAAGCATGATTGGTCAAATTCTGCCAAGCAACTGATTGACACCATGCCGCGCCCGATCGTGCGGGGATCGCTATACTTTCTAGTTGCCTTCTTAGCGATCACAATTCCCTGGGCATGTTTTTATCGAATGGATGAAATTGGCACCGCCAGGGGTCGATTGGAAGCCAAAGGCAACACAATCAAACGAGAATCCGATCTCGAAGGTAGTGTTTCCGTTCTTAAAGTTCATGTCAAAAAAGGCGATGTCGTCAAAGCCGGACAAACCATCGTCGAACTCGATGCCAAAAATGTCCGCGAACAAATTGCCCAGAATCAACTCAAACTCGACGGCGAACAGCAGCGGCTCAACCAGCTTGCCCTAATCAGAAATCAAGTCGGACTAGGAACGAGTGCCCAGCAACAGCAAAATGGAGCTTTACTGCGGGAGAAACAGTCCCAAATCGCCCAAGCCCAGCAGAATATCGCCACCCTCTCGGCAAGTTCCCGCAACCAGCTTGCCGAAAAAATCACCCAGCTCCGCCAAGCCGAACAAACCCTGGTCGATCGCCAATCCAGCTACAATCTCCAAAAGGCCGAAAAACTCACCCAAGTCCGCCAAGCCGAGCAAACCGTAGTTGATGCCCAAACCAACTACCTGCTCACCCAAAATCGGCTCGCAGATGCTCAACAAGAAGTAGCCCGCTATCAGAAACTCTATCAAACTGGGGCAATTGCCGAAATCAAAGCCAAAGAAATTGATAGTATCGCTCAGGAGAAAAAGCAGCTATTTACTCAATCAGTTGCGAGTCTCCAACAGTCGAAGCTCCGAGTTAAAGAGCAAAAAGAAAACTACCAGAAATTAATCCAACAAGCTCAAGCTGATATCGATCAAGCCAAGCTCCGCGTCGCCGAACAGCAAGAAAACTATCGGCGAATCTTCAATCAAACCCAAGCCGATATCGCTCAATCAAAACTCCGATATGTCGAACAACAGCGTAGCTCCGAGAGTTTAGTTAAAGGTGGTAATATTGCCGTCCTCAAAACAGCTCAACAGCTCAAAGAAATCGACAGCCAAATTGTCACGCTCAAAGCAGATATCGATCGAGATCGCGCCCAAACTGCCTTCCTCACCAGACAACTAGATCGGTATATTATCAAAGCAAATACCGACGGCACCATCTTTGAACTGCCGATCGATCGAGAAGGCGCGGTAGTCCAGCCCAAGCAGCTAATTGCTGAAATTGCCTCCAACGTCAACGGGCTAGTCTTCAAGGGCGAAATTGCGGCCAATCAGAGCGAATCACTGCGTTCTAGCCAGACTAAAAAAGATGTCAAACTCAAGTTCGATGAGTTTCCGTTTGAAAGTTATGATGTCGTCAAAGGCAAGCTCACCTGGATTGCGCCCAACTCTAAAGTCACTCAAGTAGCTCCTGGCAACAGTGTTGCCAGCTACGATATCGAAGTCAATCTCAACCAGTATTGCATCAAGCATCAGGGAAGTTGCATTCCCTTGCGATCTGGACAGCCAGCCACGGCGGAAGTTGTGATCCGCAATCGCCGCATTATCGATTTTCTCCTCGATCCGTTTACCAAATTAAAGAATGGGGGAGGTTAGGTGATTCCCCAGAATGAATATAC
>JANNDL010000057.1:0-10362 GCA_031387665.1 Chamaesiphon sp. OTE_75_metabat_95
CATTAATTAGCTTGAACAGCAGAAGCCCGCGCTCTACCGCAAGGTGAGCGCCGGGTCGTTCACCAAGCTTTTGTTATATTCATTCCTGGTAATCACCTAACCGAACGAGAAGTTGCCAGCGTTTAAACCATCAGTAGCAATTCCAGTCAATAGGGCTAAATCACTAGTCCCAGCTTTAATTAACGTGTCCACTCCCTGTGATGTGAGGGTAAGTTTGCTAAATTCAGTTGTGCCCGATATCCCCAAAATAATGAGTTTATCGATGCCAACTTCAAAATCAGCAATTGTATTGAGGCTAGTTGGTAAACTACCAGCCGCCAGATAGAATTTATCAGCTCCACCACCACCATCAAGCCTGCTACCACCTGTTCCCGCAAATAGGCTGTCGTTTCCATCACCACCAAACAGGAAATCATTGGTACCTGCAAATAACTTGTCACTACCCGCGCCACCATAGAGCCGATTGCCGCCTTTGCCTTGGCTAGCATCGAGGATATCATCCCCAGCTTCACCAAACAGCCTGTTTCGCAGTCCACTATAGAGTTCGTCGTTACCGTCGCCACCATAAAGACGATTGCCGCTGCCCTTGGCGACAGATCCATCAATGATGTCGTTACCACCGTCGGCAAAGATCGTTTGCTGGTTGGTAGAAATCAGATTGAGGTCGTCTTTGGCGGTGCCTGCAACTACATCGACTAGAGGCGTAGCAGTAGTAGTTGCACCGAGACTGAGAGCGATGATTTGCGTAAACTGAGTGGCGTTGAAGTTATTGTCGCTGACCAAAACGATTGATTGACGACCATCGGCTAGTTTTGGTCCAAAGGCAATCCCTTCAATATTGTCGGTACCAGTGGGATGGTTGCCGTCGCTATTGGGTAGTTTGAGGGTGTCGAGATCTAATACTAACCGTTTTTGGGTGGGCACGATTGCCTGGAATTGGGCTTTGCTCAACCCGCTCAGGGATTCAATTTTGCTGATATCTGTCGCGCCTTGGAGCTTGACTTCGTAGATCTTAATGGTGTTGCCTTGACCCACGGCAAAGGAGCGTTCTAGAGCCAGGAAGGTGCCATTATTGTCGATCGCGAGTAAATCCACTAAACCACTGTCACTCGCGCCTGTGGCTGGATTTGGAGCCTTGGCGACTGGCTCGGCAACGTAGAGATATTCCTGCTCTGGTTGACCAGTGGTTAGATCATATCGGATGATGCGATTATTGGTGCCAGTATCGATCGTGGTTTTGTCGCCATCCTGAAATAGGGCGTTCTCAGTAGCGGAGTAGAGGGTTTTCTGGTCAGGGGTGATGGTCAGACTCTCGAAGGCGAGATTATTGCGGATCCCTGCTGTCTGGGTGTCTGCTGCATCGACTAGACCATTTTTATTGGTATCGGTAATCTTGGGTAAGAATTTGGTGGGAATGGGTAGAGAGCGCAGCTCTTGACCAGTGGTGAGCGAAAACTCCTTGATAAATGGATCGGTGACGCGGCTAGATCCCAAATCGGGACGGACTTCGCCTTCGGAGGAGATAAACACGGTGCCTTTACCAGACAGAGCAATGCCTTCGGGATCGAGACTATTGAGAGCAAAGGTCTTGCCATTGGTATCTTTGAGCGCAGTTACGCCAGTGAAATTAACACCAGCCGTGCCCAGAGTGCTGGGGTCGAGGGTGAAACTATAAAAGCGAGCTGGGCCAAATTGAGATCGATCGTCAGAAATGCCATAGTAGCGGTTGGTAGTAGCATCGTAGGCTACCCCAGATAGTCCGCCGAGGGGCACATCTACACCATCTATTTTACCAGCGGCACCGGATGGAACTAGCCCTGTGGGGAGAATTTGTTGACCGAGGAAGGAAGTAGCGATGGCTGGAGTGGCATTACTTGGATTGGGCGAGATCGCCTTGTTGCCCTGAGCTGCAAGCCCGACGAGGGGATCGAGCTTGAGCGGTTTGTCGAGGCTAATTTGGACGATTTCGCTGTTGTCGATGCTGGGTGGACGACCGATCGAGAACGGATAGTTGTTATCATTAGCAACTAGGATGGTATTAGCATCGATGACGAGTAGATTCTCGATCGTCACAAACGGCATTTGATAACTAGTTTTACCGTCTTTATTCAAATCCTGCGGGTCGGAAATATTGAGCAAGTCGGCGACTTCTTCTTTCGCGACAAAACCTTTGGCATCTTTTTTGGATAAATCTACTTTGTAGATCTTCTTGAATTTAGCTAAGTCGCCCTGTCCGCCGTCCCGTTCGATGACTAGATATTCGGTGTCGTTGATTACGGTGATATCGCCGATCGCATTTGCCGGATTTTCGAGCTGGTAATAACCAGTTAATCCCTCATATTTCTTGGAAGCAATATCGAATTTATTAATCCGCAAGGCATTCGCAGGATCTCCGGCAACTGCACCTTCTAGTAATGTATATAATTTCGTTTTGGCGGGATTGATTGCGGTACCTTCAAATCCCTTGGAGCTACCTAAATTAGCACCAAGGGCAGGTTTTGCTAGTAAGTCGGGATTGTCTGGAGATCGAACTACATCAGCAATGACGGCATCCCGAACCTTAGCACCAGTGCCAGGGAAGTCATCGAAATAACCATCGACACCCAACTGGATATACTGCTTGAGTTCTGCTTCTGGATCGCCTTTATAATCGGCAGCCAGGTAGCGGGGTTCATTGCGGAGGGTATAGAGGTGAACGAGTAGTCCGGCCTGATGTGCGTCCTGAATTAGACTGGTGGGGGCAGTCAGCGTTTTGTCAGCATCATTTACCGCACCATCGCCATTGACATCATCGGCTTTGCCGTCGTTATTTGCATCAGTACCCTTGACAGATGTAATCATCCGTTTCCAGGGACCAATACCATCTGCGTAGGTGGCGATTTCTTTGAGTCCGGCGGGGGTGCGGAGGTCGCCATAGGTGCGCTTGTCACCGCTTTTGACAAAATCATAGGGTTGACTTTCGACGAGGGTGCCATCTAGTTTGATATCACTGGCATCTAGCAGTTGAGTTAAGGGAATATTCACCCCTGCTTTGGGCATGATATTGTTCTTTAGATCCTTGAGGTTGCCAACTTCAAAGGATTGGATAAAGATCCGACTGGGATCGATAAATTTATTTTTAACCAGGTTATCAATCAGCAGTTGGCTAGTATTGAAGCCTTGTTCGGTAAAGTAAGTAGGATGTTTAGTTTCGGGATAGATCCCGATTTTTTTACCAGTATCAGCTTCAGCCTTTTTTACTAAAGCAATTACTTCATCCAAGGTGGGAATTTCAAAGGTGCTATTAAAAGTTTGATCCCGGAAAGGTAAGCGTTCGATTGCTCGAAGTTGCTTAATTTCGGCAAGTGTGAAATCTTCGGCAAACCAACCTGTAACTGAAGTACCATCGACCATTTTGGTCGTCTTGCGGCTGGCAAATTCCGGTCGTTTGTAGACATCGGTGGTGGTATCACTGCTGACAGTACCATCGGCATTTAGACTAGCGATAAATGGCTCGTGACGGGCAATTAATACGCCGTCTTTGGTGACGACTAGATCTGGCTCGATAAAATCAGCACCCCGATCGATTGCTAGCTGATAAGCTGCTAAAGTATGTTCGGGACGTTCGCCCGACGCGCCGCGATGACCGATCACGATCGGAGCTTTGCCTGTGAGGGTATTGAGTTTGCTATAATTTGGCGTGGCAATGGGTGCGTCTAATAGTTTGCCAGTTTGATCAAAATGTAATAAGTAAGGGCCAAATTCTTCACCAATCCAGATGGTTTTGTCGGCGGCAATAGTGAATGATTCAATGTCGAAGTCGGCACCTGTGAGCAGTCGGTCTGCTGTATTATTATTAACGATCGAGAATCCAGCTTTTTTGTCGGGATCTGATAGCTGAATAAAGTTGCCAACTTTAACAGTTCCATCTCCACCTAAACCCTGAAAACTCGGATTTGCATTGTAAATCCTGAGCAGAAAATCATTACTATTCGCCTTGGTGCCAAAGCCATTGTCGGGCATAAACCAGTAATTGCCAGCAGCATCAGCAAATTGAACTGCGCTGAAACCTTGAATAGGTTGACTGGAGAAGGGAATTGTCCGACCATTAGTAGTACCGACGATCGATTTACCAGACTGTGCGCCTGGAGCAAATGTATCGGCAGGAATTGATGCGAAGCCTTTTAGGGTTGTCATAGTCAGTTTGGTGTGTTTTCTATGAGCGGGGAGCGGGGAGCGGAAAGTGCTAAATTTGTGGTTGGATTAATGTTTGAATAGCTCTGATTTTTCTGAAAAATCAGAACTATTAGATTTGAGCCTAAAATCAAACTGCTTTGAAAGTTGCACCGATAACGTAATCGTTAAAATCTAGATCGCCACCACCAAATAAGTCCTCACAGGCAAATCCATTTGACGTAGCTTTGATGTGTTCGATCTTATCGGGGTTGGCACCGAGATAACTAAAGTAGGCATGAATTTGATCTGCACCGCCAGCATTGGTGGCATTTTTAGCGAGGAAATCAGCCGCAGTCCCGTTAGAAATTAAATAAGGTGCAAGTAATTTGCCGCCATCGATTTGAACACTACTAGAGCCTGTTTTAAAGTTCTTGGTTACAGCCCGCTCAATCGCGGCTTTGGCATAGCCAGCATCGCCAGGATTGAGATTACCAATTTTGCCTGAGGCATCATCGATCGTATAAAATCCACCATAGTTGCCATAGGCAGCATCTGAGGTAATAGTCAGATCGGATTTGACTTTACCTGTGATATTTTGCAGATCGATATACTTGGGTAAATTAGTCTTAGTTGGGGAAATAATTGGATTATTAAATGTCAATAAACCTAATTTTGTTGGTGCAGGTACAATCCCAGTTAAAGCACCCTTACCATCGGCTTTGGCGGCAGCTAAATCGAAGTCATTATCGTTGATTAAGGCGAGAGTCTTGTTATCAACTAATGCTAATCCTTCGAGTTTTTCGACTCCGGTATAGCCGAGTGCCGTTGCATTGGCAATCAACTTTTTGGTTACGGGTGTAGCGGCAGTTGGAGTGGCTTTGAGAGTCTCTTCGATCGATTTAGAGCCAGCAGTTGCTTTAGGATCGTAGACATTAGTTGCTTTGCTAATGTCAATTTCGTAGATATTTTTGAAGGATTTGTCAGTCGCCAGGGAATCCCGCTCGACTACCGCAAATTTACCATTGCCCAGGGACACAGCATCACCAATTTTGTCGGCTACTTTGACATCATCCAGGCGGTAGATATATTCGCCTGTGACTGCTTTCTTAACAGTATCAAATTCCAAAATTCGCAGATTAGAACCCGCTTTGGAAGCAGCATCATCCGCAGTATCTGGTGCGTCGATGGCACTTTGCATGAAAGCATAGAGCTTAGTACCTTCAATCGCTACCCCTTCAAAACCGCGATTAACACGGCGTTGAGCATAGATTTCTGGTAAAACTGCGGTACCGAAACTACCGTCGGCTGTTGGTAATCCTCTGGGGATAAATCGATCGATCATTTTGCCTTTGGCATCGAATTGATAAATCGAGGGACGATACTCATCAACCAGCCAGAAGGTGCCATCTTTGGCCACTTCCAGCCCTTCAAAATCGCCGCCTAGCGGGTCATTTTTGACTTTGTTCCCAAACAGATCCAATGCGGGATCGTCAGTATATGCTAGACCAGATAGACCGTTTTGAGCACCACCTTGGAGGTTGGCAATCCCAGTCAGCGGCTTGCCATCAGGACGAGTCAGCGTGATCCGCTCAGTTAAAGTAATTTTACCAGTAGCTTTGTTGAGTTCAAATCGATCGATCTCTGGCTGAAATGCTGGCAGAGGATAGTTCGCGCCTAGATTTGGGCCGCGATCGGTATTGGCGATGAATTTCAAGTTACCATTGGCGGCAAGCCCTTCATACCGCAAACCAGAATAACCACCGAGTTTGATCTCTTGCCCTGGAACAGTTTTCGTCGGATCTAGGGGGTTTACTTTGGCGGTAGTACCAACTACTGGGAGATCTTTGAAATCATAGGTTTTGAGCGTAGCTCCATTCTCGCTGCTCAGAATAGTATCCTTATCCATAATTTTTAATTAATAAAAGGTTAGGACAGCAAACACCGATCGATATTTACCATTCAAGTTTGAAATTTGTCAGCAGCAATTGCTAACTCTCTAAATTTTAGAACATGGATTCTGTGTCAATCGACACCAAAATGATTGATAAATAAGAGCATTGATTATTTTCCATAGTATATTTACCTAGAGATGTTTGAGGTTAAGAAATAGTCGTACTTAGATTAATAATCTAGCGATACTTATCGATCTTGAAGTTAATCAGACCTTAACATCTCAATAACCTAGTCTGAAACAAATGGTGGGATAATTTTTCCAAGGGTGCTAGCTAAATTCGGTGTGTCAATAGAAGCATCATCATGAATCTAAACGTAGACTTGCTAAATTCTAATTTTGCGACGGCTAGTATTCAAGAGTCTGTCGAATTAGATTCTCCACTCGAGCGACTAGCCCAAAACACAATTTCTGGAACAGAAGTTGTTGGACTGTTGCAGCAATATGGGCTAATGATTCAGTTGCAGCGAGAATTAATAATTGATGCTGAACTGAGATCGATCGAATGTAGCGATGAAGATGTTTTCAGTGCCTACAAAAACTTTTATCAGCAGCAACAGATTAATTCTGACCAAGATCGGGCTGAATGGTTGCAGCGCAATCACCTGAGTTTAGGTCAGTTTGAACAACTAGTACTAAGGACAGTCAGACTCGATCGATTCAAACAAGCAACCTTTAATCATCGAGTTGATTCATACTTTTTGCAGCGTAAAAATCAACTAGATCGCGCTAGCTATTCACTATTGCGCGTCAAAGATCCTCATCTTGCCCAGGAGTTGTTTTTCCGACTCGAAGCTAAAGAAGCAACTTTTTCCGAATTAGTCAAGCAATATTCTCAAGGACAAGAAGCTGAAACTAATGGATCGATCGGACCCCATGAACTATCATTTCCCCATCCCACTTTAGCTCAAAAGATTCGATCGCTCAAACCTGGTAGATTATCACATCCCTTACAAGTCGCCGACTGGTTTGTCATCGTTAAATTAGATCGATATTTTCCAGCTCAATTGGACGATAAAATGCGATCGAGACTAATTGAAGAACTTTACGATCGCTGGATTCAAGATCGGTTAAATCAGCTCAAAGCTGTGGCTGTTTAGGAGAGTTAATATCGAGCGACAAGTAAAAGCGATATCAATAATTAACAAAAAACACAGAACAAATCTCTAATCTCATGCGCCCAATTATTAATTATTAATTATTAATTGTTAACTATTAATTAATTAAAGATGACTTACACAATAGCCTCCCCAGCAACCTTCCTCACTCAAATTGAACCGTTCGATCGACTGTCAGCGAAAACTCAAGCCAAGATTGCTAAAATCGGTCAGTATTATCGTTATCATATCGGACAACCAATCGCAATATCTGATCGATTATCAGCCGAAATTAGCATCATTGTCGAAGGGACAGTTCGCTTACTGGGATACCCAGATCGAGACAGTACTCCGGTAACGCTTGCAAGATTAGAAGCTGGCAGCGTTATCGGAATAACTAGCGCAATTTGCGGCGTAGCTTGTGAATCAGCGATCGCTTCAACAGAAGTTATTTGTCTGAATATTCAGGTGGAATCATTCATGCAGATTGTCGAAAAAGAACCGATCTTAAAACAACATTTTTGCGATCGACTCAGCCTGTTAGAAATCTTTGAAATCCTGCGATTGGAATTAGCAAAACATCCTAATCCAGATCGGTTACTAGCATTACTAGCTGCTGATTCACTCAAAGATTTAGCACTTAAAGCAATTAATACCGCTGTTGTTTATCCAACGACTCAAAAGATTCCCCCCGATCTAGTTCACTGGGATTGGTTCGTCGGTACTCAGCAGCCAAACTCACCATACGCGATCGGTCAACGCTTGGAAATAGCCTCAAATCGACACAGCCAAAAACTTCGACTAATCGGAATTTCACCCGATATTTTACAAGTTCCACCACCATTAGACACGGATTCGATCGTGGATATTGATAGTGAAATCATCATCCCAGATTCCTTCAATCTCAGCATCGGACCACCTCAAAATATTCCCTATGCCCCCGATCTTCCCCTCGCTCGTGTTGCACCTAAACAGAGAGATCGCCAAAGTTATCCCCTGGTGAGGGGGAAGGGGCAAATCGATGGCACCGTTGCCTGTTTTGAAATGCTGGCAAAGCAGTTTAAAATTCCCTTCCGCCGCGATTCTGTCCAAAAGATTGTTGCACATCATTTTGAGCAAACTGGAGGGGTTTCGCTCCAATTTTGCGGGGCTGTGGCTGATTTTTTGGGACTACAGGGGCAACTGGCGACTATTCCAATTTCCGACATTCAGCGGATTCAGGTGCCCGCCCTAATTAAATGGCAAGATGGACTGGGCGTGATTTATGCAGTTGCCAATCATTCAGTTACCATCGCCCTCCCTGACAGCGGTTTGATTAAACGATCTCCACAAGAACTATTGCTCAATCAAGGATCTCAAAATGCCGATCCTGCTCCAAATCCGTCCATCCCGATTCTGTTAATTCAAGCAACTCGTTCCACCCCACAACAGAAGTTTGGAATTAGCTGGTTTTGGCCGTCACTAGTCCAGTATCGGGGTGTTTTATTTGAGGTTTTAATTGCCTCCTTTTTTATTCAATTATTTGGATTAGCAAATCCCTTAATTACCCAGGCAATTATTGACAAAGTATTGGTACAAAATAGTCCAATGGCTCTGAACACACTGGGCATACTTCTAGTTGGTGTTGCGGTTGGCGAAGCCTTATTAACTAGTTTAAGAACCTATCTATTTGTCGATACTACCAATCGGATCGATCTAACGTTGGGTTCGCAAATTATCGATCGATTGCTCCGATTACCGCTCCGCTACTTTGAAAAACGCTCGGTGGGTGAACTTTCGACGCGGGTAAATGAGCTGGAAAATATTCGTCAATTTCTGACTGGAACTGCCTTAACACTAGTGTTGGATTCGGTGTTTTCGGTGATTTATATCGTGGTGATGTTAATCTATAGCTCACTGCTGACGTTAGTTGCCTTGTCAACGATGCCGCTATTTATTTTACTCACAACTGCCGTCTCACCGATCGCTCGTCGCCAACTGCGCGTCAAAGCCGAACGCAATGCCAGATCTCAGTCTCACCTCGTCGAGGTTATCGCTGGCATCCAAACCGTCAAAGCCCAAAACGTTGAATTGCGATCGCGGTGGAAATGGCAGGAACGCTATACTGGCTACGTCATGGCTGGATTCAAAACTGTAATTACATTTACAGCCGCTGGTTCGATCAACACTTTCTTGAGTCAGCTCTCTAGCCTATTAGTCCTCTGGGTGGGCGCGTATTTAGTCCTAGACGGCAAACTCACCCTCGGACAGCTAATCGCCTTTCGGATCATTTCTGGCTACGTTACCAGCCCATTACTGCGCCTGACGCAACTGTGGCAAAACTTCCAAGAAACCGCACTTTCCCTCGAACGCATTGCGGATATCCTAGATACGCCGATGGAATCCGACGAGATCGATTCTCCAGGGGAGAGGCTTCGCCAACGAGGCAACATCCCGATGCCGACGATTCAAGGTCATGTAAAATTTGATAATGTCTCGTTCCGATTTGCACCTGCGGGGGCACTAAATTTAGATGGTGTTAGCTTAGAATTTCCAGCGGGTAAATTCATCGGCGTAGTTGGTCAAAGTGGCTCTGGTAAAAGTACATTAATGAAGCTATTACCGCGCTTATATCCGCTCGAATCGGGGCGAATATTAGTCGATGATTATGATATTGCCAAAGTCGAACTTTATTCGCTCCGCCAACAAATCGGTATCGTTCCTCAAGATACTCTGTTATTTGAAGGTAGCGTTCAGGAAAATATTGCCCTCAACTATCCCGACGCAAGCACCGATCAAATTATTCAAGCTGCTAAAATTGCTTATGCTCATGAATTTATCATGGAGCTACCAAATGGCTATAATTCTCCCGTGGGTGAGCGAGGATCTGGCTTATCCGGTGGACAACGCCAGCGAATTGCGATCGCCCGTACTGTCCTCCAGAATCCACGTTTATTAATTCTTGATGAAGCTACAAGTGCTCTAGACTATGATTCTGAGCATCAGGTATGCAGCAACATCGCCACCGCTTTCGAGGGTAAAACAGTCTTTTTCATCACTCATCGACTGACCACAATTCGCAATGCTGACGTGATCTTGATGATGGATCGCGGAATGGTTGCCGAACTTGGTACCCATGCCGAACTGATGGCATTGAAAGGGCGATATTACTGTCTATAT
>JANNDL010000082.1:0-7300 GCA_031387665.1 Chamaesiphon sp. OTE_75_metabat_95
AATTAATCATTCGTCAGAGCTATGGGTTTAAAAATTTTGATCTGATGAAACAGAAGTTATTAGCTTGCTTATTCAAATAATTTCCGCTTCGCTCCAATTATTTAAATAAGCAATGCTTATCACCATACCAGCGGAAGAGCCCTCTTTCTTCGAGCGGTATCAATAATAAGATTGGATCTTTCTATATATGACTCGATTGCCGTACATAGGGTTTTATATGCCAAACAGTCAGCATGAACTACCTCAATCGTAGGGGTACTGAATCTAAATTCGGTTGCTAAAAGTGTTAGGAATAGTTCGGTCGAGGGATTTTCCGGTGCTTTCAGAACGCGGATTTCTTCACCATTGTCAAGAAAATATACTCCGTCTTGCCCATGTTCGGATCTAGTAATAGACTCAATTGATGCCCAGTCCATAATCTCTAAGTTGTACTCATGTTGTCAAGAGATGACAATGCGAGGGATGGAGCTGCTCTGAGTTTAGAGGATGGTGATTCGATCGTATCGATCTTTTGCCATAAAGACTCAATCAATTTTACTCGAATATGTTTGACAGAAAGTGATAACTCTCGATTGGTTTTAGCCGATAAACTGAGCGTGAAGGCTTGGCGTAATTCGCTCAATTCGGGGAGATTAATTTCTGAATTATTTCGGATAATAGCAGTGGCAATATTGAGGGTATCCGAACTAGTTACCTCCAGGAGTTCGATTAATCGTTTAAGATCTCGTAATGTCTTGGTTTGCATTTTTGATACTTTAGTAGTGTTTTACACTAGATCTAGCCATCCTTTTGAGGCAATCTCACCTAATAAAACTATCTTTTTGGGTGATTGCTACTGTTGAGAATTGATTGAGGATGTCATGGTTGATATCTCGTTGGTGCTCAATCTTTATTATATCGACATCTTTTACCAGCGGCTTCTCCTGTTGGAGCGGGCTTCCGCCAACGCGCTCTGGAGGGAACCTCCAGATTGAGCGAGACAAGACAATGCATAGATACTATTACTGCGATAACCTCAGGGCGCGGCTTCATGCCCGCCCTGGATCTCCGCTACTGGAGTCAGGGCGGAGATATATCCACTCGCACTATAAATGTGTTGCCCTGACGGGCACCCTTCCACTTCCTACGGAAAGGCGACGGCTTTTTGGGAGGTGGCAAATTATCGGGAGGCTTATGGGTTGTTTGCAAGTCCCGTGGATATTATTTAATTACGATTCGCCGTTGCGACGGTCGCTGTTTGTGACGCAGAAGAGGCCAGTGCGGTGCGGATTTCGGCAGGGCAGCAGGATAATTTGTATCTGGGTAATATCGATATTCAGCGGGATTGGGGTTGGGCGGAGGACTATGTGATTGCGACGGGGGAGAGTTATAAGTGTGGCTTTGTTTATTAAGATTGCGTTTCAGTCTACAAGCTACAAAATATATATATATAAATTTATGCCGCTCTACTTAGTAATTCTTGTCCAAATGATTGGGTGATTGCACTTGTTAGTGCTAGTTGTCTATCGATTGGCAATTCTAATACGACTTGGATTAATTCTTGGCTAGATAGTTGTTCTAAGATTGTAGATAGTTGTGGCTGAGTCTGTGTTAAATCGGATTTTAAGTTTATAGCTAAATTATTGCGGAGAGATTCTAGGAACATACAATCGTTTCCTAGATCTGCGGCTTCATCTTCATCGATATCTTCAATGTTGAGTTTTCTTTGATATGTGTTTAGTAAGTTGTCGTTGGCGTAGCCTACCGTAGGTAATCGCTTCAATCGTGAATTTAATATCTTTATACGATAATTGCATAATTTTTAATTGATTTTATTAAATGATGCTCCAATTATTCTCAAGGCATCTTGGTACGTCGCTAGTGTCATGATGTGGCTGGGCTGCCATAGCCAATGGTTATCACGATCGTTAATTAATTTTAGCCGATCTGGAATATCGATGTCTGCGTCCAATTTCCACCAGTTTTTTCCGCTACCTAGATTTGCAAAAGTGGAAATTCCACCTGGAGAGAGATTGTCTGAGATGGTTGCCAAAACCCAAATCATGCCTGAATCTTCAAAGGTTGCGATATCTTTATCGACTCTGACGTTATCCATGCGAGGTGATGCCTTTATTCCCTTGGCGGTAAAGAGGAATCGGGGTTTTTATCATTTATTTATGAAGTGGGTCTGTTAATACTTTACCGTTTGCTGGAATTGGTGCTCACATCTTGTGCCAGTGAATCAGATAAATTTTTTAGGGTAGGCTGGGTTGTGATGTCGCCAAAGGTGAGGCTACGCCAACGGCTATCGCTCATCAACCAGAATGAAACCCAACATTGCTAGAGTGTTTGTGCGGGGTGTTGGGTTTTGTGCGAGCAGTCCAACCTCCGAATTTCGGGGTTTCTACAAATCAGATCAATACAAGATGAAAAAAGCATTGATCTTTGGAGTTTCGGGGCAAGATGGGGCGTATTTAGCGAAACTACTACTGAACAAAGGGTATACAGTTTATGGCACCTCACGGGATGCTCAGGTATCTTCATTTCGGAATCTGGAATATCTGGGGATCCAACAGCAAATCAAGCTAGAATCTGCTGCGCTGAATGATTTTCGGAGTGTGTTGCAGGTATTGAAGAAGACGCGAGCAAGGATGAGGTGTACAATCTGGCTGGTCAGACATCGGTGGGGCTGTCGTTTGAGCAGCCAGTGGAGAGGCTCCGAATGTATTGCGGTGGGGACGCTGAATATATTGGAGAAAGGTTCGGTTTATGGGGGAGCCGATTAAGTTCTATAATGCGACTCCCTAGTGAGGTGTTTGGGGATATTAATGAGGCGGCGACGGCTTTTTGGGAGGTGGCGAATTATCGGGAGGCTTATGGTTTGTTTGCAAGTCCCGTGGATCTTATTTAATCACGATTCGCCGTTGCGACGGTCGCGGTTTGTGACGCAGAAGAGGCCAGTGCGGTGCGGTGCGGATTGCGGCAGGGCAGCAGGATAAGTTGGATTTGGGGAATATTGAAATTCAGCGAGATTGGGGTTGGGCTGAGGATTATGTTGCGGCGATGTATCTGATGCTGCAACCGGAGGTGTTCTCGTTCCGTAAGCGCAAAGCGCAGGCGTTGCCAACGTGAAACGTCTGCCTGTACCTAACGGTAGGCTGTCGCCAACGCAGAGAGGCTATTGCAAAAGCAAACGCTCCGCTACCGCCAACGGATGATGATGATGTGATTGCGACGGGGGAGAGTTATCAGTTGGCGGAGATCAGCTAAACGTGTCGAAAGGATTGAGCAAGACAATCCCACAGCCCTCAAAATCCCGAACATTCCGCGTGACCAAAGTAAATTGATGAACTTTAGCTGTAGCACCAATCAATAGATCTGCTTGCGTTCGCGGCTTCCCCTGAGTTCGCAACTGCCCCCTTAATTCTCCAGCTTCTGTAGCAATTGCCGCTGTAATTGGTAATACAGAGCAGTATGTTGACAAAAATCGGTCAAACCAAGCTTGAATACGCGGATTAGGCTTGGCATTTAGTCCATAGATAATTTCTTCCAGCGTGATGACACTGATGGAGATTGATTCAATATTTTGACTCCAGGCAATTACACCTGGATTTGGTCGAGGACGCGCTAGTTCGCTAATGATATTAGTATCGCAAAAAATTGTCATCGGATCTTTATTCAAATGGATTGGCGCGGTCGCTTCTAGCAGGAACTTCTAAAATATAGTCTTCCTCCTCACAGATCTGACTGAGTGAAGTCAATGCCGTTGAGAGAGAGACTGGAGATTGACTCTGCTGCCAATCAAGAAATCTCTGAAATGTTACAGGTTCAATCACCACCGCAACTATCCGATCTTGGTTATAGATTGGTTGCGGTTCCATATCCGCAGCACCAATGAGTTCTTGGAACTTATCTTGTGCTTCTTTGATTTTCCAGATCATTTTAGCCTCCGCAATTATGTATTCTCAACTATAGTCTTTCATTATCGATTAATTTTCCTAGATTACCCACAAGTATCTACATTCCGCCAACTACCGCCAACGACTCGGCTCAATCCACAGACAATGGTATGTTGATCCCAAAGCATGACTTTAGGGCAGAGATCTACAGGTATCCACATGAAGAAAGCATTAATCTTCGGCGTTTCGGGGCAAGATGGGGCGTATTTAGCGAAGCTACTACTGAGCAAAGGGTATACAGTTTATGGCACTTCACGAGATGCTCAGGTTTCGACGTTTCGGAATCTGGAATATCTGGGGATTCACCAGCAGATAAAACTAGAATCTGCTGTGCTGAATGATTTTCGGAGTGTATTGCAGGTATTGAAAAAGATTCAATCAGATGAGGTGTACAATTTGGCTGGTCAGACATCGGTGGGGCTGTCGTTTGAGCAGCCAGTGGAGAGGCTCCGAATGTATTGCGGTGGGGACGTTGAATATATTGGAGAAAGGTTCGGTTTATGGGGGAGCCGATTAAGTTTTATAATGCGGCTTCGAGCGAGGTGTTTGGAGATACTAAAGGTGCGGCGGCGGTTGAGTCTACACCGTTTTCAACCCGTAGTCCCTATGCGGTAGCGAAGGCGACGGCTTTTTGGGAGGTGGCGAACTATCGAGAGGCTGATGGGTTGTTTGCAAGTCCCGTGGATATTATTTAATCACGATTCACCGTTAAGACCGGAGCGGTTTGTGACGCAGAAGAGGCCAGTGCGGTGCGGATTGCGGCAGGGACGCAGGATAAGTTGTATTTGGGTAATATTGATATCCAGCGGGATTGGGGGTGGGCTGAGGACTATGTTGTCGCTATGTATTTGATGCTGCAACAGGAGCAGTCGGATGACTATATTGAAGCTGCGTAGCCGAATCGATCCGATCGATTCATATCTTATTGGAAGCTGTTAGTTTGTTTGCTTGTTCGGGGATCTTATTTAATCATGATTCGCCGCTGAGGCCAGAGCGATTTGTGACGCAGAAAATTGTGGCTAGTGCGGTGCGGATTGCGGCAGGGAGACAGGATAAGTTGTATTTGGGGAATATTGATTCAGCGGGATTGGGGCTGGGCGGAGGACTATGTAGAGGCGATGTATTTGATGCTGCAACAGGAGGTGTTCTCGTCACGAGAGGCTATTGCTGACGCAAACGCTCCGCTACCGCCAACGGATGATTATGTGATTGCGACGGGGGAGAGTTATCAGTGTGGCTTTGTTTATTGAGGTTGCGTTTCGGTTGGTGGGGTTGGATTGGCGGGAGTATGTAGTGAGTGACAAGGGGCTATGTCGTCCGACGGATATTGTGGTGAGTCGGGGCAATCCGGCTAAGGTGATGGAAAGGTTGGGTTGAGTGGCGAAGCAGTAGTTGTTTTGTCAAATCGTCCAATCAATAATCTGGAGATTTGGTACTAGTTCAAAATCGCGTCGATTACGAGTGGCAATGGGAAGATTTAAGGATAAGGCAATCGCTGCAATTCGCATATCTTTTTGAAGGCGATTTTTCCGCAACGGTGGATTGGCTCGAAGAAGATTTTTGAGACATTCATCAGTCTCTACCGTAAAGTCTAAAATTTCGACGGTTTGGAGATATTTAATGGTGAGAGACAGCTTTGAGTAGAGTGCAGGTAGATTATCGATCTGTGAGGGGTCATTAATTCTGCCCATCCAGCCATTAAAAAGCTCTTGCACGGTAATAATCGAGATCGCAATCTGATGTTGGGCGGCATTCGCAGTAACTTGTGGATGATTTGAGAGAATTAGCGATACATGGTCTGTATCTAAAATATATGGAGGCAATAGATTGACCTCTATGAATAATAAGATGGATCGACTTCAGACTCATCTGCTGAAGTGCGTTCGGCGGCAATTTCACTGACGATGGCTTGGAAATCTAGATCGTCTTCAAATATGCCTGCGTATTGCATGGAGCTGGTAGATTGAGCATCGAGCTTCCCAATTTCATCGAGATCGTCAGCGCAAAGCGCAGGCGTTGGCAATGCTAGGCGTTGCGGAACGTAGATTGTGACTACCTTACCTTTGGCTAGCTGAGATTCGAGTGCAGCTTTGGCATTGGAGATCGCTTCTATTTCGGTACCACCATCTACCGCGATTGTCGGCATTCCGATCACTGAAGCGACAAAATGCTGATGAGATTGATTTTCGACAAAAATTTGATATTGCATAAGTGGTGTTACCTCGTGTAAATAGCATAACGGAATTTTGCTGCGATTGTCCTACTTCTTTGTATTTCCTTTGTGGAGAAACGGAACGAAACAACCCAATATTGCTAGAGTGTTTGTGTGGGTGTTGGGTTTTGCTCACACGCAACCCAACCTACAAGTTTTTGGGGTTTCTACAAATAATATAAACACAAGATGAAGAAAGCATTAATATTCGGAGTTTCGGGTCAGGATGGGGCGTATTTAGCGAAGCTACTACTGAGTAAAGGTTATACAGTTTATGGCACGTCGCGGGATGCTCAGGTTTCGACTTTTCGGAATCTGGAATATCTGGGGATTCGCCAGCAGATCAAACTAGAATCTGCTGCGCTGAATGATTTTCGGAGTGTGTTGCAGGTATTGAAGAAGACTCAGCCGGATGAGGTGTACAATCTGGCTGGTCAGACATCGGTGGGGCTGTCGTTTGAGCAACCAGTGGAGAGGCTCCGAATGTATTGCGGTGGGGACGCTGAATATATTGGAAGCGATTCGGTTTATGGGGGAGCCGATTAGGTTCTATAATGCAGCTTCAAGTGAGGTGTTTGGAGATACTAAAGGTGCGGCGGCGGTTGAAACTACGCCGTTTTCGCCCCGTAGTCCATATGCGGTAGCGAAGGCGACGGCTGTTTGGGAGGTGGCGAACTATCGGGAGGCTTATGGTTTGTTTGCAAGTCCCGTGGATCTTATTTAATCATGATTTGCCGTTGCGACGGTCGCGGGTTGTGACGCAGAAAATTGTGGCTAGTGCGCTGCGGATTGGGTTGGGGCAGCAGGATAAGTTGTATTTGGGTAATATTGAGATTCAGCGGGATTGGGGTTGGGCTGAGGACTATGTTGTCGCTATGTATCTGATGCTGCAACAAAGAGCAGTTGGATGACTATAAAGGTTGCGACGGGAGAGAGTTATAAGTTGGCGGAGATCTACCCACCCCCCCCTAATTCCTTCGGAAAGGCTTCGCCAACGGGTACCCCTCCAAGGCTACCGTGTATACACAAGTCCGCTGGGCTTCGTTTCTAGCTTACCTGCCCCTAAATCCCCCAATTCTGGGGGACTTTCTAAAAGCTAGCTCCCCCAGAATTGGGGGTTAGGGGCACACAAATTGAGATTTGAAAGAGT